>JABJJH010000400.1 GCA_018660965.1 Rhodospirillaceae bacterium
CGCTCAGTTCCTGGGTCAGGTGCCCAAACAACAGCGAAAGTCGTACAGGCGGCTTGCTCGGGGCACAAAACATCGACAACATGCAAGAAAGGGCATTCTACTTGGGGAATGTCGGTTAACTGTTTTTTAACTAATTGTATTTCTTGTAGCTGCAGGTTGGCTTTGGAAATAGTCGTGGCTGAAAAGCTTTGGTTGACGAAGCAACCCGGCAATGCCAAGTGTGACTCTCATCACAGCGTGAACGCCATAATAAGTCGTAAGCACCTTCCAATAATAACCGACAGCACAATAGGGGCCAATGAACGTCGTCATCGTTGAATCGCCGTCAAAGGCGAAGACCATTAATCGTTATCTTGGGTCCGATTACCGGGTTGTCGCGAGCTACGGCCACGTGCGCGACCTGCCGCCGAAGGATGGGTCCGTGCGCCCGGACGACGATTTCGCCATGTCCTGGCAAGTCGATGGAAAATCACAGAAAAACATCGATGACATCACCAAAGCCCTGCGCGGCGCCACCCAGTTATATCTGGCGACCGATCCGGATCGGGAAGGCGAAGCAATTTCGTGGCACGTCCAGCAATTGCTGGAGGATGAAAACGCGCTTCAAGGTGTGGACGTCAAGCGGGTCGTTTTCCATGAAATTACGAAAACCGCCGTCCTGGAGGCGATGAAACACCCGCGTGAGCTGGACGAATCGCTTATTCACGCCTACCTCGCGCGACGCGCGCTTGATTATCTCGTTGGATTTACGCTGTCCCCCGTACTCTGGCGAAAACTTCCCGGTTCCCGTTCGGCAGGCCGCGTCCAATCCGTCTCGTTACGACTGATTTGCGAACGCGAAGCCGAAATTGAAAAATTTATAGTGGACGAGTACTGGTCCATTGAAGCGGCTCTTACAAACGCCAAGGGCGTACCATTCGCCGCGCGACTGACCCACCTCAATGGCGAAAAACTCGACCGCTTGAGCCTATCGGATAAAGCCGCGGCCGACGCCGCGCTGGCGGCGGTTCGTGCGAACGGCTACCGCGTATCATCGGTTGAAAACAAGACCGTGCGGCGCAACCCCTCCCCGCCCTTCACAACATCGACCCTACAGCAGGAAGCCAGTCGAAAGCTTGGATTCAGCGCAAGTCAAACCATGCAGGTCGCGCAACGGTTATACGAAGGCACCGAGATTAACGGCGAAACCGTGGGTCTGATCACCTACATGCGAACCGATAGCGTGACGCTCAGCAAGGAAGCAATCGCGGCGTCCCGGAGCCTGATTGCACAGGATTTCGGCGATAATTACGTTCCCGCCACGGCGCGTGTATACAAAACGAAAGCGAAAAACGCCCAGGAAGCCCACGAAGCTATTCGCCCGACAAACATCCACCTTCGCCCCAAGGACGCCGCGCGGTCCCTCGATGACGCACAGCGCAAACTTTATGAACTGATCTGGCGTCGCACGGTGGCCAGCGCCATGGAAAGCGCCGTACTGGACCAGATGGCGGTCGACCTTTCAGACCCGAACAACAAAGTCGTGCTGCGTGCGAACGGCTCAGTGGTCAAGTTTGACGGATTTTACGCGCTGTACCAGGAAAGCCAGGACGACAAGGCGTCCGACGATGAAAAGGACCGCCGCCTTCCCGCGCTAACGAAGGACGAAGCGGTCACCCTGTCGGACGCAAAGGCCGAACAGCATTTCACGCAACCGCCGCCGCGATACACCGAAGCCAGCCTGGTCAAGAAAATGGAGGAGCTCGGCATCGGGCGTCCTTCGACCTATGCGTCGATATTGAAGGTGTTGCAGGATCGCGATTACGTTCGTTTGGAAAAACGGCGGTTTACGCCGGAAGACCGCGGGCGGTTGGTCATCGCCTTCCTGGAGAATTTTTTCAAGCGTTACGTCGAATATGACTTCACCGCCGATCTGGAAGATCAACTGGATGAAGTTTCCGACGGGAGCGTCGATTGGAAAAAGGTTCTCCGTGACTTCTGGAGCTCGTTTTCTCAATCCGTTGGGGAAACCAAGGATTTAACCATCACCCAGGTTCTCGACGCGCTCGACGTCGATTTGGGTGCGCATTTCTTCCCCCCCGACGAAACCGGCAGCGATTCCGTGGCGCGCGCCTGCCCGGCGTGTGCGGCCGGACGGCTGAATTTGAAATTGGGAAAGTTCGGCGCTTTCATCGGCTGCTCGAATTATCCCGAGTGTCGCTATACCCGGCAATTCGGCGTCCCGGGCGAAGAAGAAGATCCGGAATTGGCCGATTTGGCGAGCGGCCCGCGTATCTTGGGTCAAGACGCCGACACCAGCCTCGACGTCACGCTGCGAAAAGGCCCGTACGGATTATATGTGCAGCTCGGCGAACAAGAGCCTAAGGAAAAGGGCAAGAAGGCGCCGCCGAAACCCAAGCGGGTGTCCCTGACGAAAACCATTCCACCGTCAACCTTGACTCTGGAAACGGCGTTGCGGTTACTGGCCTTGCCGCGCGAGATTGGCGACCATCCCGATACCGGTCAAAAAATTGTCGCGGGCATCGGTCGCTTCGGCCCGTATTTAAAGCATGGGCCCGCCTATTGCTCGCTCGGCCCCGATGAAGACATTTTGACCATTGGGCTTAACCGCGCCGTCGTCGTAATCGCGGAAGCGAAAACCAAAGGACGCGGCGGTGGCGGTCGCGAACTGGGCGAGCATGACGGCAAACCCGTCAGCGTCCGCAAGGGCCGGTTCGGTCCCTACGTCAAATGCGGCAAAGTTAACGCGACCCTTCCCCGCGACGCGGACATGGACGAATACACCCTGGAAGAAGCGATTGCGCTGATCCAGGCCAAGATTGAAAAAGTGGCGGCCAAGAAAGACGCCCCCGCGAAGAAAAAGCCCGCCAAGAAGACCGCCGCGAAAAAGAAGGCCGCACCCAAGAAGAAGCCCGTGAAAAAGGCGGCGGCGAAGAAGAAACCCGCCGCGAAATCGGAACCGGCCAAGGTGGAAGAAGCCGCCAGCGGGACAAATTGACGGAACGACACCATCTGTCGCTACCGACGAAAGCGCAGATACTCGAATTCGTGAAAGAAACGCCGGGGCAGGTGGGCAAACGCGAAATCGCCCGAGAATTCGGCATCAAAGGCGCCGCGCGGCAAACCCTCAAACAAATACTCACCGAGTTGCAGGATGAGGGTTTGCTGGAACGCGGGCGTAAACGGCGCC
>JABJJH010000580.1 GCA_018660965.1 Rhodospirillaceae bacterium
CCTGCAACCCGGCGCCTTCCATGTAATCGGTCACCACCTGGCTGCCCGGCGCGAACGACGTCTTCACCCAGGGCTTGCAAGTCATGCCTTTTTCGTTCGCCTTCTTCGCTACCAGACCCGCCGCGATCAACACCGCCGGGTTGGAGGTGTTGGTGCAACTGGTGATCGCGGCCAACACCACCGCGCCCGGCTCCAGCGTGTAGCCGGCGCCCTCGACCTCGGTCGCGGTTCCACTGCCTTCCTTCGCCATGATGTCTTTCACCGACGCTGCGGCGCCTGACAAGGCGACCCGGTCCTGCGGGCGTTTAGGCCCGGCCATCGACGGCTCAACCGTCGACAAATCCAGTTCCAGCGTATCGGTGAAGACCGGATCGGCGTCGCCGGGGCTGCGCCACATGCCCTGCGCCTTGGCGTAGTCCTCGACCAGTTTCACGCGGTCGTCGTCGCGCCCGGTGAAGGCCAGGAAGCGAATGGTTTCCGCATCGACCGGAAAAATGCCGCAGGTCGCGCCGTATTCCGGCGCCATGTTGGACAGCGTCGCCCGGTCCGCCAGCGACAACGCGTCGAGACCCTCGCCGAAGAATTCGACGAATTTTCCGACCACGCCCTTGGCGCGCAGCATTTGAACCACGGTCAACACCACATCGGTCGCCGTCATGCCTTCCTTCGGCGCGCCGGTCAGGCGGAAGCCGACGACTTCAGGCACCAGCATCGACACCGGTTGGCCCAGCATCACCGCTTCGGCCTCGATCCCGCCGACGCCCCAGCCCAGCACGCCCATGCCATTGATCATGGTGGTGTGGCTGTCGGTGCCGACGACCGTGTCGGGATAGGCGATGGTCTTGCCGCCTTCTTCCTTCGTCCACGTGACCTGCGCCAGATATTCCAGATTCACCTGATGGCAAATGCCGGTCCCCGGCGGCACGACGCGGAAGTTGCTGAACGCGCCCTGGCCCCAGCGCAGGAATTCATAGCGTTCGCCGTTGCGTTCGAATTCCATTTCCACATTTTTGTCGAAGGCGTCCGCGCTGCCGGAATAATCGATCTGCACCGAATGGTCGATGACCAGATCGACCGGCGACAGCGGGTTGATCTTGTTCGGATCGCCGCCCAGATTGACCATCGCGTCGCGCATCGCGGCCAGATCGACCACGGCGGGAACGCCGGTGAAATCCTGCATCAGCACCCGCGCCGGGCTGTACGCGATTTCGTGGTTGCTCTTGCGAGTCTCCAGCCAGGCGCCCAGCGCCTTGATGTCGTCGGTCTTGACGGTCTGCCCGTCTTCGTTTCGCAGCAAATTCTCCAGCAGCACCTTCATGGAAAACGGCAACCGTGAAAAATCAACGCCCAGCGCCTCGGCGGCGGCGGGGATGGAAAAATAATCGTATGATTTTCCGGCAACGGTGAGGCTGCGGCGAGCCTTCAAGCTATCCTGACCAGACACGGGCGAACTCCTTCTTGCTTTCAAAGAACGCGCGTGACGCGCGTTGGGACATTACGTTTGATAAAGTGGTTTCAGGCCGGAACATATCAACGCCGCGATCAGCGACGCCCCACCCCGAAAACCGTAACTAAATTCAGCGCCAAATTCCTACACCCGAACAGCGCGAATGAAAAGACGCCAATAGGGTATCGCGACCGTATTACCCGAATGTTAACCCCGCGCCCCTTTTTCAATATGCATGGGATAGCATTGGTTAGCATTTCGCCGTCCGCCCGCGATTCGTTATTAATTCCTATAATAGCAATATATGTTCTATTCGGCGATTTTCAAGGCCTGACCACGCGCGCCAGCCACGTCACGTTAATATCGCCCTTGGCGTCCCAGTCAGATTGATAATGGTCACCCTGCACGATCGGAAGCTCCAGCAGGGGTTTTACGAATTCGAACGTGCGGCGACCGCGATGCGGGCCTTTACGTCAGCTTATGGTGCGGAAACCCAAACACAAAGTGTTACCCGTTGGACGACGCTGGTGGTATCGCGCGACGGTATAAATGCCAAGAGGCGTGTC
>JABJJH010000628.1 GCA_018660965.1 Rhodospirillaceae bacterium
GACGCCGCCGGTCGATTGCATCACCAGCACCGGCGCGGCCAAGCCATTTTCCGCCAGATTCGCGGCCAGCCGATTGAGATAACCACCCAGGCCTGGCCCGACATAGGCGTTGACGGCGGCGGTGCTGACCCGGTCGTATTCGCCTTCGCGGCGCAACACTTCATGGGACAGGGACACAAACGGCGCCCAGCCGCTTTCCGCCACCAGTTCGCGTACCCGGTTTTCGTGCGCGCCGTTGCGGTGGGAATGCATGAACAGCACGACCAGTCCTTCCACGCCGGCGTCGCGCAGGGCGATGATGGCGTCGCGCACGGCGTCTTCGTCCAGCGGTATTTCAATGTCGCCGCTGGTGTTGACCCGCTCCATCGCTTCGCGCCGCCGGGGGCGCGGGATGAGCGGTTCGGGCGGCGCCATGCGGATGTTGTAGCGGTTCTGTTTGCTGCCGTCGCGCAGCTCGATGATGTCGCGGAACCCGGACGTGGTGATCAACCCGAGCGTGGCGCCCTTGCGCTCTACGACCAGATTGGTGGCGACGGTGGACCCGTGAATGAATAAATTGGTGGCGGCAAGCATGTCGCTCAGGCTCATACCCACGCGCTCCGCCAGCAGGGTGAGTCCTTCCATGACGCCGCGCGACGGGTCGTCGGGGGTCGAGGGAGTTTTCGCGGTGTGCAGCGCGCCTGTGTCGTCGATGCACACCAGATCGGTGAAAGTGCCGCCAATATCCACGCCGATCCGCATGCCGTCTTACTCCTTGAAGTTCTTCATCCTTTGGCGGCGCGATGACGCCTGTCGTTGTCAAGTGTCCAGCCCGCGCCTAGAATGTCAAGAAGGTGACGATTGAGGTAGGGGGGCGATGATGATCGAACGACCGGTTTCGGCGGCGTTATATGACCGAGCGACCGCCGTCATGCCTGGCGGCAACACCCGCGTCACCGTGTATATGAAGCCGCACCCTTATTACGCCGCGCACGGGAAGGGGTGTCGCATCACCGACGCCGATGGCGTGACGCGGCTAGACTTCACCAACAACTACAATTCGCTTATTCACGGTCACGCCCACCCGGACGTTATTGCGGCGGTGCGCGACCAGTTGGAGCGCGGCACGGCGTTTCCCATGGCCAGCGAAACCGAGATTGATCTGGCCGAGCATCTATGCGCCCGCGCGCCGTCGTTCGACCATGTGAGGTTCTGCAATTCCGGCTCCGAAGCGGTGATGTTCGCGCTCAAGGCGGCGCGGGCGCATACGGGAAAGCCGAAGATCGCGAAATGCGAAGGCTCCTATCACGGTTCTTATGACTTCGCCGAGGTCAGCCTGGATTCGACGCCCGCGACCTGGGGCAACGCCGATCCGAAATCGGTCGCCTACGCTAGCGGCACGCCGCAGAGCGTTCTGGATGAAGTCGTCGTCATTCCGTTCAACAAGCCGGTTGAATCTGAACGTATCCTGCGGGCGCACGCCAGGAACCTGGCCTGTGTGCTGATCGACTTGATGCCGAACCGGGGCGGGTTGATCCCTGCGACGCCGGAATTTGTCGCCATGTTGAAACGGGTGCGCGACGACACCGGCATGCTGATCGTGCTGGACGAAGTCATCACCATGCGGCTGGATTACGAAGGTGCGCAATCGCTGTACGATTTGCGTGCGGACCTGACCGCGTTGGGCAAGATCGTCGGCGGCGGCTTTCCGGTCGGCGCCGTGGCGGGGTCGGCCGATGTGATGGCGGTGTTCGACCCACGCCAAACCAAAACCCCGCTGCCGCATTCGGGCACCTTCAACGCCAATCCGGTCACCATGGTCGCAGGCGTTACCGCGATGCGCCTGTTGACGCGCGACGAAATCATCCGGCTCGGCGCGTTGGGCGACCGGGCGCGCGACGGCGTGGCGGCGGCGATGCGTGCGGCGGGGATGCCGGGGCAGGTCACCGGCATGGGGTCGCTGTTTCGTATTCACGTGCATGACCGACCGTTGAGCGACTATCGTTCGATGTTGATGACGGCGGCGGAAAAGGACGTTCTGGGCGCCATCGTCGAGTATATGCGCGACCACGGCGTCTTCGTGAACGAACGCGGCGTGTGTTCGTTGTCCACGCCGATGGGAGAGGCTGAAATCGACGCCTTTCTGGATTGTTTCAGGGATGCGCTGGCTTTTGTTGGCGGGCAAACGCAAGCGGCGGATTAACGCAATAATGGGAGCGCGGTTATGTCGGAAAATTGGGTGGTGTGGTTCAACGGTGAAATCGTGCCGGAACACGAAGCGCGCGTGCCGTTTCGCGACCGGGGGTTCAAATATGGCGACGCGGCGTTCGATACGACGCGCACCTTCGGGCACAAGATTTTCAAGCTCGACGAACATCTCGACCGCTTCTACAAGTCCCTTAAATATTTGCGCATCGACCCCGGCATTTCCCGCGCCGAATTGAAACGCGCGACGGAGGAAGTCGCCGAACTTAACCTCAAAAACGTGACCGGGGACGAAGACATCTGGGTGACCCAGCGCGTGACGCGCGGCATGGACGAAGGCGACAAGCGCCAATGGCCGGGCTACCCGGACCGCACGGTGCTGGTGGAATCGCGCCCGTTGCCGCTGCGCGAACGCGGCAAGTTCTATCGCGACGGCTTGAAGGTCGTCACCCCGTCGATCCGCCGCCCCGCGCCGGACACCCTCAGCCCGCGCGCCAAGACGCATAATTACCTGAACCTCGTCATCGCCGAACTGGAGGTGAAGGAGCGCGACCCCGAAGCCCAGGCCGTGTTGCTGGACACCAACGGCAATCTGGCCGAAGGCAAGGGCAGCAACATTTTTATCGTCAAGGACGGCGCGGTGATCACGCCCAAGGAACGCTACGTCCTGCCGGGCGTCAGCCGCCAGACCGCGATGGATCTGGCGCGCGAAAAGAATTTGAGCGTCGAGGAAGCCGATATCGACCTGTACGACGCGCTGAACGCGGAAGAGATGTTCATCACCTCAACCAGTTTCTGCATCTGCCCCGTCGGCAGCTTCAACGGCAACAAGATCGGCGACGGCGCGGTGCCCGGTCCGGTGACGAAGGGGCTGATCGACGCCTATGTCGACTATGTCGGTTGCGACTGGTACGGGCAGTATCTGAAACACTCGAACACCTGATCGCGCCCTTTTACTACTTCTTCCGCGCGTCCGCGTTGGCTACTTTTCCCGTGCATCCGCACCGGCGACCTTCACCGACGCCTTGACCACCGGGACTTCGTGTTCCGCCAGGGGTTGCATATAGGCCTTGCGGGCCAGCGCCGCTTCGATATACGGCGCCAGTTCCCGGGCCTTGGCGGCTTCGCGTTCTTCCACGTCCCGGGTGAATTCGGGCATCACGGTGTTGGCGAACAGTTCAAGGGATTCGCAAATGTTGGCGTTGGTGTTGTGTCCGGCCTGTTGCAGGAAGATCACCTGATCGACGCCGGAATCCCGGAAGTTCGTTAAATGCGCGAGCATGTCGTCGGGCGTGCCGATGCCCGCCCCGTCGAATTCGGATTTCGCCAGCGCCGCCTGAATCAACCGGTCCGACGCGTCGCCGCGCTTTTCCATGAAATCGCCCCACATGTCGCTGTAGCCAGGCGTGAAATCCTCCGCGACCAGTTTTTGTTGCGAATAGCGGAAGAATTCGAAATTGTCCTGGCCCCGGCGGATCGCTTCGGCCCGGTCTTCATGCATGGAAAACGCCGACACCATCGCCAGATTGGCGTTGACGTTCCAGCCCAGCGGCACGCACGCGTCGCTCTTGATGATGTCGTAATAAATCGTCGACCAGGTTTTCGCCTCCTCGGGGTCGAGAAACGCAAACGCCAGCGCGCCGATGCCGTTTTGCGCCGCGACCTTGATGGTGTCGCGGTTGGTGCAGGCCATCCATAATTTCGGGTGCGGGGTTTGCAGCGGCTTCGGCAACACGTTGCGGCACGGCATGGAAAAGCCCTCGCCCTCGAAACCGGGATAGGGCGTCAGCACCATCATGTTGCAAATCTGTTCCGCCGCTTCCAGCGCCAGCGCGCGTTTGCGCCGCGCGGGGATGCCGAACGCGCCCAGCTCCAACCGCGTCGCGCCTTCGCCGATGCCGAACTCGACCCGGCCGTCGGACACCAAGTCCAGCGTCGCCAACCCTTCGGCGGTGCGGGCGGGGTGGTTGTAGTTGGGGATCACCTGACGGATGCCGTGGCCAAGGCGAATATTCTCGGTCTTGCCCGCCGCGGCGGCCAGAAACACTTCCGGCGCGGAGGCGTGCGAATACTCGTCGAGGAAATGATGTTCGACTTCCCAGGCGTAATCGAACCCCAGCTTGTCCGCCAACACGACCTGTTCCAGCGCGTCCTTGAACAACCGGTGTTCGTCCCCGTCGTTCCAGGGACGCGGCAATTGCAACTCATAAAAAACGCCAAACCGCATGGGAAGTCTCCGCTGATTCAAATAGTGGGAACGACGATAAGAGAATGTTTCGACGGTCGGCTCAATGGTTAAGTTGCGCGCCGGGGCGAGCGTCCAAGAGAACGCCGAAACGCCAAATGTTAACCCGCGCCCCCTTTTTCAGTATGCATGAGTATGTATGAGTTAGCATTTGGCCCGCCGTGTTAAATCCGGTGTAAATCATATTATAGGCATATAGTCATAATTATGTTGAGTTCAAGGGCCGAAATGGAATTTGTTCCAAGCGCAGGCGTCAATAGCTTGAATGTTGGCCCGCCTTGACCTCAACAGGAGACATTCGCATCGCTACGGTTGATGTCGCATGTTGACCCGGAGCGGTCATTCTGGAAGATCCGCAAGCCTAAGCCCTTCGAGAAAGACCTCGAGATGGTCTGGCTTCTTGAAAGGAAAGGTCTGTTTGATAAAAGATAATGTAAAATCGGGTTTTAGAGTGAGCGCGTCACGTCCAGCTTTGCGCGCGTCATCAATCTTCGATAAGTGGCCTAGTGCGGAGGCCAAAATAGCATAAGCCAACCACCCAGGGCTACGCTGTCGAGTGGCCTTCGTAGCCCATGATAACGCTTCGTCGTGTCGCTTCAGCATAATGAGCGCAAGAGACCGCAAACTCATATATGTCCATATCGACGGATCGTGCGGGTTGAGACGAATAGCAATTTCAACCTTTTGAACAGCCTCATCGGGACGGCCAGACATAGCTAAAGCCATTGCTAGGCCGTTAAACGCATGTGCGAAATTTGGGTTTAACTCAATAGCCCGCTCTAGCTCCGCAATTGCATTTTCGTGATCTTTGGTCAGAGTAAGTATTCGGCCATATGCAAAATGGGCAAACGGTTCTTTGTCATCCGACGAAATTGCATTTTGTGAAATTGTTTTTGCGTCTTCGAGCGCTTCTTCTGGAGAATCCGTAAATCCAAATAAAACGTCCCAGTAAATGGCGTGCGCAAGAGCGCCCTGCGCCCGACTGAAATTTGGATCAGCCTTGATAGATTTTCGAAACAATTTCTGCGCCTCGGCGTTCTCCTCTTTTGTAAAGCGGTAATGGTGCCAGAGTCCTTGTTGGAAACTGGTCCACGCGTCAACGGTCTCTCTTGGTTTCCGTATAGCCAGCTCACGCTCGGCCATGCCAAGTTCCGGTTCTATCGTAGCGACGATAGTTTGCGTGATTTCGTCCTGGAGTTCGAAGATATCGTCTAGCTGTCGATCGTAGCGCTCCGCCCAAATATGATTGCCAGTAGACGCATCTATCAGCTGAGCCGTAATCCTAAGGCGATTTGCGCTGCGGCGAACACTACCCTCCAGCACATAGCGAACACCCAATTCTGCAGCCAACTGTTTAATGTCAATCGAACGACCCTTGTATGCAAAGGTGGAATTTCGTGCAGTAACGAAGAACCAACGGAGTTTTGACAATTCGGTAATAATGTCTTCGGTGATGCCTTCCGCAAAATATTCCTGTTCTGCATCGCCCGACATATTGTCGAACGGTAGAACTGCAATGGATGGCTTGTCAGGCAACGGCAAGGTTCCACTGACCGCTGCTGCGTCCAGTGTTTCTTGCTTTGACCAGCGCCAGACATAGACAGGGCGTGCGATGTTCTTGACCTCATGTTCACCGCCATCCTGCCAATCGATATCCAACCGGTCGCGGACCTGACGGTAGGCATCGTCCGATAAAGCCAGCCCGTTGGGCTCCGACAGTCCTTCCAGACGCGCGGCGACGTTCACACCGTCACCAAAGATATCGTCTCCTTCAACAATGATATCACCCAGATGCACGCCGACCCGAAAACGCATGGCAACATCATCGGTGAGGTTAGCGTTACGTTCCATCATGCCGTCCTGGATAGCAATACTGCATTCCACGGCGGTGACGACGGACGGAAATTCGAGAAGCAATCCATCACCAGTGGCTTTGACAATTCGACCGCCATGTTTTTGGACAAGGGGATCGATCAATTCGGAACGGTGCGCGTTCAATTCGGCGAGCGTGCCGGTTTCATCCACGCCCATAAGACGCGAATAGCCGACCACGTCAGCGGATACAATTGCCGCCAGCCTACGTTGAGTTCCCTCCACCATGGTCCGGAGTGTAGCTGTCCACTTCCAGGCAATCCATCCGCGAAATTCTTGGAGACTCATTTCCGGTTATGGCCACGAAGCGACTCCAAAGGAATCTCGACTAACTTCCGCTCTACCTCCAGCTTGCGACATCCGCGTGTCGATTTCCGATTTTTGCAGTTTTATTTCCGGTATGCGCCGCTTATCCGAACTCCATTTCAGCACCGCCGATGTTGCATGTTGACCCAACCCGGAAATGGCGGCGGGTACTGGGTGCGGTGATCTTTCGACACAACCGACATTTCGATATAGTCGGACAACCTCCTGGCAACCACTGAAAGGTATCTGACGATGATGGAAATTTCCGGCAAAACCGCGATCGTCACCGGCGCTGCTTCCGGTATCGGCCTGGGGATCGCGACGGCGCTCGCGGAGACGGGCGCCAACGTCGTTATGGCCGATATCCAGAAAGCGGCGGTCGAGCAGGCGGCCCACGCCCTCTCCAACACGAACAAGCGCGTAATGCCGGTTCAGATCGATGTGACGCAGGAGCAATCCGTCGTCGACGCCCTGGCGGAGGCTGAACGCAACTTTGGCAATATCCATATCGCTTGCAACAATGCCGGCGTTCCGATGCACGGCGCCGGGCTCATCGACGTGCCGCCCGGTGACTGGGAATTCGTGACCGGCGTCAATGTTTGGGGGATCATTCACGGGATCCGCCACTTCGTTCCCGCCATCCTGAAGCACGGAGAAGAAGGGCATATCGTCAATACGGCGTCCGTCGCCGGCTTCCAGAACCGCCGTGGCACGAACCAGGGGCCGTATTCGATGAGCAAGTACGCCGCCGTTTCGTTATCCGAGGCGTTAGAGAACGAACTGGAGGGCTCCAATGTCGGCGTTTCGGTGCTCTGCCCCGGTCCGATCGACACAAACATCGCTCGCGGAGCCCGCAACCGCCCCGACCATATGGGCGGTCCGCAAGTCCGGTCTAATGATGAAGCTGTGTTGGCCGAACGCCTCGCCACGACGGGTCTCGATCCGAAGAAGGTGGGCGAGCGCGTTGTGGACGCGATTCGCACGAAAACGTTCTATTCCTTTGTCGGCGCCGTTCCC
>JABJJH010000396.1 GCA_018660965.1 Rhodospirillaceae bacterium
CTATCCGAATCATTACCGTGGGTCATCGCATCAGCCTCCACCGAGTGGCGAAAGAAAGGTGTAAATCGGATCGGCGAAAAAGAACAACGCGATGCAGCCAGCCGCCGTCAAACACAACGGCACAACGCAAAACATTGGCGCTTCCTTGATGGCGACGGCCCCGTCCCCATTGTCATCCTTCGACGTACTGAAAAATCCACGCGCGACAATCGGCAACAGGTAGGCGATGTTCAGCAGCGACGAAGTCATCAGCACCGCGACGAACACGATCTGGCCAGACTCCAACGCCCCCATCGCAATGAAATATTTACTCCACGATCCCCCCATCGGCGGCAAACCTATAACGCTCAAACTGCCGATGAAGAACGCAATCAACGTGAAAGGCATGACCCGGCCAATGCCACGCATATCGCTGATCTGCGTTTTGCCGCTGGCGACGTAAATGGCGCCCGCGCAAAAGAACAAGGTGATCTTGCCGACCGCGTGCATCGCGATATGCATCGCGCCGCCAACCACGCCCAACGGCGTGAACAGGGCCGCGCCCAAAATGACATATGAAAGTTGGCTCACCGTGGAATACGCCAACCGAGCCTTTAGATTGTCCTTTGTCATTGCAATCAGCGACGCCGTCAAGACCGTCGCGCCGGCGATATAGGCCAACCAATCGCCATACCCCGACTCGCGCAGAAAATCCGCGCCGAACAAATAAACGATCACTTTCAATACGGTGAAGACGCCGGCCTTCACGACCGCGACCGCATGCAGCAACGCGCTGACCGGCGTCGGCGCGACCATGGCGGCGGGCAACCAGCGGTGGATGGGCATCAGCGCCGCCTTGCCAATCCCGTACATATACAGGAACAACAACAAGCCGATCACAGGCCCCTGCACATGCCCTGCGAACACGCCGCCTTCGCGGAAATCGAGTGTGCCAGTGAGGTACCACGTACCGATAATCGCCGCGAGTTGGAGGCCGATGGAACTGCCGAGAAGGAGTCCGAGGTAGGTGCGACCGGACCGCATGGCTTCCGGCGTGCCGGAATGCGTCACCAACGGATAGGTCGTGATGGTCAGCACTTCATAACAAATGAACAACGTGAACATGTTGCCGGACAATGCGACGCCCATGGCGCCGAAGATCGCCAGGGCGAAGCAGACATAAAATCGCGTCTGATGGCTTTCCTTCTTGGCCCGCATGTATCCGATGGAATAGATCGAGTTGACGATCCACAGGCCCGAGGCGATGCAGGCGAACATCATCCCCAACGGCTCCAGCGTGAATCGTAAATCGAGCCCGGGCAGAACCTGAATCAGCGTCAAATCCGGACGACCGCCACCCGCGACGATTGGCGCCAGGTTCAACACGACGGCGAACAAGGTAACCGCCGTCACCAGAGTCGCTGTCTCGCGCAGGTTCGGGATTTTTCCAAACAAGACAATGAAGATCGCGCCAATTAACGGAGTCGCCAAGGCGAGGAGCATAAGATCAGGGGCGTTCATGACGCATCCCCTAGAAGGAATTTGGCCGCCCGTTCGGCGACGCCAACGCTAACGCGCGTATCGACGCCAAAATAAAAATTCGCCAGGATCATCACCCACATCGGAATTAGCATCACCATGGGCGCTTCCTGAACGCCGGTCGGCGCGCCCGCCGGCGCCGTTGAGAAATACGCCGCCTCGACGACTCGCCAGACATAAATGATCGCCATCAACGAAGCGACGATCACGAAGGTGACAACCCACCACAAACTCTGGTCCATCGCCGCCATCAGCAAATACCATTTGGATACAAATCCGACGGTCAATGGCACGCCGATCAAACTCAAGCCACCCGCCACGAACGCCGCCATCGTCCAGGGCATGCGACTGGCGAGACCACGCATAGCGTCGATGCTGACCGATCCGGTACGGTAAAAAACGCACCCCATGGCCATGAACAGCGCGCCCTTGATCAAGGCGTGGTTGAACAGGTGAAGCATCCCGCCGGTGAGACCCAACACCGTGGCCATGCTGACGCCAAGGACCATGTAACCGATTTGCGCGACGCTGGAATAGGCCAGCATGCGTTTGATGTCGGTTTGAAAAATCGCAATGGCCGACCCGACCAGCATCGCCATGATCGCGAACACCATCAGGATATCGCCCAGCGACATGACGAAGAACGAAAAATCCCGATGGAAGATCGTAAAATATGTCCGGATCAGGATATAAATTGAAACCTTGGTCGCGGTCGCCGCCAGGAATATCGTCGCGACCGATGGCGCATAAGCGTAAGCGTTGGGCAGCCAGGCGTGCACCGGAAACAACGCCGCCTTGATCGCCAATCCAACCGCCATGAAGCCGAATGCGACCGTAATCGTCCGGTTCGCGCCGACATTCGCCACGCGTTCCCCCAGATCGGCGATATTCAACGTGCCGGTCATTTGATACAGCAACCCGACGCCAATCAGGAAAAACGTCGCGCCAATGGTTCCAAAGACAAGGTATCGAAACGCCGCCGTCAACGCCCGCCGATCCCGGCCCATGCTAATCAGCGCATAGGAAGACAATGAAGAAATTTCGAGGAACACGAAAATATTAAAGGCGTCGCCCGTAATCGTAACGCCCAACAACCCCGCCAAACACAGAAGAAACGCCGTGTAAAACAGATAGCCGCGCTCCTCGTTGATTTCCTTTTCGACGCTTGGTTTGGCGTAGGAAATCGTCAAGGCGCCGATTGCCGAGACAATCAACAATACATAGGCGTTGACCAAGTCTATCCGATATTCGATGCCCCAGGGCGGCGCCCACCCTCCCAGCTTGTAGGAAATAACGCCAACGGAGGTTACTTCCTGAAGCAGCAATATCGACACCGCAAACGCGAGCCATGCGACGATCACCGCGAACCCATAAACCAGGAAACCGCGTCGTATGATGACGCAGACAGGGGCTGCGAGCAGCGGAAGAATAATCTGCAAAGCGGGAAGGTGCGGTGAAATCACGTTGCTTTTCCCTGGGCGATGTCTTGCGCTTCTTCCTGCTCGTGGATTTCGTCTTCCTCGATCGTGCCGAAGGATTCGTTGATCCGAACGATCAGGGCGAGCCCGACCGCCGTGGTCGCGACGCCGACGACAATCGCCGTCAGAATCAAAACATGCGGCAACGGGTTCGAATATACTTCAATCCCCTCGGCGATGATTGGCGCCGTGCCGCCCTCCACCTTGCCCATGGTGATGTACAACACGAATACGGAAGCCTGAAACACGTTCAAGCCGACGACCTTCTTCACCAGATTCTGCGGCGCCATTACAAGATACAATCCCGTGACCAACAGGAAGACGACAATCCAGTAGTTATAGAGGCCGGGCCACTCCATGCCGCCTACTCCTCCATCTCGTCGAGATTCGCGCCACGTCCGGCGAACATGAAGAAAATCGTCGCCATCGCCGCCGCCACCGTAAGCCCAACGCCGAATTCAATGGCGAAGATGCCGTAATGTTGTCCATGCGCCGGGACATGCGACAACACTGAATAATCCAGAAAATTACCGCCCAAAAACAGCCCGAGCACCCCAGTTCCACCAAAGATCAAAACGCCCAGCGCTATGCAGACCCGCAGGACGCCATCGGGCAACACCTTCCGGGCGGCGTCGAGCCCGAACACCAGCGCGTACAAAACAAAGGCGGACGCGAAGATCACCCCGGCCTGGAATCCGCCGCCGGGGCCGAAATCGCCATGAAGCTGCACATACAAGGCAAACAAGATAATGAACGGTATCAGCATCTTGGACACGACCCGAACAACAAGGTGATGACTCACGCCGTATCCTCCCGTTCCTTACGTCGACGTCGCCGCCCCATCAGCAGGGCCATAACGCCAATGCCCGCCGTGAAAATCACCGTCACCTCGCCCAAGGTGTCGTAGCCGCGATAACTCGCAAGCACGACGGTGACGACATTCGGAATTCCCGTTTTCGGTTGTGAGTCGGCCAGGTAGGTCGGGGCGACGTGTTTGTGAATGGGCGCGTCCGGATCACCGTAAACGGGCATGTCCAGCGTGCCGTAAATCAAGGCGGCGCCCGTGGCGATGGCGACGGCGATGGGTAGAAATGCGGGCCGCACAGCCGGTTTTTCCTCGGCCTTCGCCAACGAAAGCGCGCCCAGCATCAGCACTGTTGAAATACCCGCTCCGACGGCGGCTTCGGTGAACGCCACGTCAACGGCGTCCACCACCACGAAGAACGTCGCGGCGAGAAGACTGTACACGCCGCTCAACATCACGACGGCGAACAGATTATGCAGCCGGATAATCAGGTAAGCGGACATGCCCATCAGGGTCAGCACGACAATGTTTACGATGGAGTCGATGTCGAAGCCTCCTCGCCCTTGTCATCGTCATCTTCGCCAGCGGCGAGCGCCTTGACGCCTTGCGACCGTAAGGCGTTCGCCAGGGCGTAGGAAGATGTCGGGCTCGTGAAGAATAGAAGCACGACGATCAACCCGAGCTTCACCGTGATGAGCGTCAAACCGCCCTGCACCATCAGGCCCGCCAGAAACAACGCCGCGCCCAGGGTATCGACGACGCCCGCACCGTGCATGCGCGCATAAACATCCGGCAACCGCACCAATCCGATGGCGCCGGTGACGACAAAAAATGCGCCACTCAGGATCAATATCCAACTGACAATATCGAGAACGACGTCAATCACCTGTCGCGCCCTCCCCGTCGATATCTCGTCCGCCCGGACGCGACATGTCGCCATAACGGAAAAATTTCAAAACCGCGACCGTACCGATGAAATTTATGAGTGCGTATAACAGTGCAATATCCATGAATTCCGGGCGCCCCATCAGAAATCCAAGAACGGCGATCATCAACACGGTCATCGTGCCGATGGAATTAACCGCTAACACGCGATCGTATAGCGTCGGCCCCAACAAGGCGCGGGCAAGACCGAGTATGATCGCCACCACCAATCCTACTGTTCCCGCGACGAACATCATGCGCCCTTATCCCCAACACCATTATCCAGGGCGGTGACGCGGCGGTCCATTTCGCCTTGCGCCAGATCGTCGGCGGCGTCCCTGCTCAACGCGTGAACCACAAATTCACCGTCATCGATATCCATGGTCACCGTTCCCGGCGTCAGCGTGATTGAATTTGCATAAATTACCTGGCCTAACTCGTCGCGCTGACTCGCTTTCAGGCGAAACACCGTCGGCGATATCGGCAAGCTTGGCGCCAATATGCGTTTGGTGACATCAATATTGGCGCTGAAAATTTCCTTGCCCAACCACAACAAGTAACCCGGCAATCTCAGGCCAAGGTGATTGGGGTGCGATTCGTGATCGACCACATCCATACGAACCGCGATGTAAACGGAAATCGCACAAGACAAAACGCCGAGAAAAATATAAAACGGCGTGAATATTCCAGAAAGAAGGAGCCAGACGGCGAACAACGTCAGCCCCAACGATAACATTCGACCCAAATGCAAACTTCCCTTAACGTCCGTATCGTCCGATGGTGTCGGGGCGTTTGATCGCCGCTTCGAAATTTTGCGGCAGTATGGCGAAACTCAAATTTCCGGCAAGTAAAAAATACACAAAATGCGCACCGCGATTTTACTTCTGATTACAGTCATTGCAGCCGCGGCTTGTACGCGCGCGACGCCGCCGCGATCAGAACCAACGGAATGGACCACGTCGCTTTCAGACTCTCACGCCCTGGTCGGGAAAATTTGGAATGTGGTCGAAAAGAAATTCGCATCGCCAGGCCAACTCGTGGCCGCCGCTGCGCGTTCGGATTATATTTTCCTCGGCGAAAACCACGAAAACCC
>JABJJH010000489.1 GCA_018660965.1 Rhodospirillaceae bacterium
CCGTGGTCGCGCACCACCATCGCCGACCTTTTAAACCGTTTGGCCGACGCCAAGGCGTCTGTGGTCGGATTTGACGCCATCTTCGCCGAATACGACCGTACGTCACCACACCAAATCGCGACCACCATTCGCGGCGCGGACGAAGAAACGTTGTCCAAGCTCAAAGCCTTGCCAAAGAACGAAGACGTGATGGCCGCGGCCATGCGGCGGATCGCCACCGTCGTCGGTCAAGCCGGGGTCAACACGGAATTGCCGGAAGGCGGTCTGACGGCGTCGTTCCCCTCTTCGGTAAAGGGGTCGAAAGGCGGCGATCCCAAACCGTTCCTGCATCCCTACGTCGCCTATATGGGAAATGTGCCAGAACTTGAAAAAGCCGCCCGTGGCCACGGTTTTTTCACCATTGGCAACGAACCGGACGGCCTGGTGCGGCGCGTGCCGCTGGTCACCCGCATTGGCAAGGACATCCGACCGGCGCTGACCGTGGAAATGCTGCGCGCCGCCTTCGGCGGTAAAATTATTTTCACCAAGCAAAACCAGGCCGGCCTCACGCATGTCAGTCTGCAAACCCCTCAGGGCGCCTTCGACATCCCGGTCGATGGAAAGGGGCGAATCTGGGTTCATTTCGCCAAGCCTGATCCCTACAACACACCGAACAATTCCGGCCGCCTGTACGTTTCCGCCGGTGACATTATCAAGGGCCGGGTGCCGAAGGAAAAACTGGCGGGGCGAATATTCCTGGTTGGAACGTCCGCCGTCGGATTGCTCGACATTTGGGCCACCCCCATCGCCGGGCGTCTGCCCGGGGTGGAGGTCCACGCCAATATTCTGGAAACCATCCTGTCTTCGGCGAACCGGAAAGCGGCGGCGCAACAGAAAATCATCGACGACACCGTCGCGGACGCCAAAAAACAAAACCTCAAACTAAAGCCGCAGGAAATTTTCGCGCGCGCCAAACCGAAACTCGACGCGCTGACCGACGAGGAATTCTACCTTCGTTATATCAATTTCGCGAACAGCATCGAACTCGCGCTCATGCTCGGCGCGGGCATTTTCATGATCGTGTTCATACCCCGCCTGGGTCCGATGCTGACGCTGACCAGCATCGTATTCGGCGGCGCCATTTTACTCGGCGCCAGTTGGTATCTGTACAGAGAAGAATTGATCCTGCTCGATATTTCCTACCCCGGAATTGTTACGATCGGACTCTATTCCGTGCTGACTTTCGCCAATTACACACGAGAAGCGGCGGAGAAAAAACAGGTCCGCAGCGCTTTCGGTCAATATTTGTCACCGGCCTTGGTCGAACAATTGGCGGAGAATCCGGACCAACTGACGCTCGGCGGCGAAACCAAGGAAATGACGTTTTTGTTCTGCGACGTGCGCGGGTTCACGACCATTTCCGAACAGTTCAAGGAAAACCCGCAAGAACTGACCGTCCTGATCAACCGCTTACTGACGCCGCTGACCGAATCGATCCTCGCGCACGAAGGCACCATCGACAAGTATATGGGCGACTGCATCATGGCGTTCTGGAACGCGCCAATGTCGGACGACCTTCATATGCGGCATTCCTGTGAAGCCGCACTCGATATGATGGTCGAACTGAAAGCTCTGAACGCGGAACGCCGCCAGGAAGCCGAAGATGCAGGCGTCGAATTCATGCAGATCAACGTTGGCGTCGGGATCAATACCGGCGAATGCGTGGTCGGCAACATGGGCTCGCAGCAACGCTTCGACTATTCCGTGCTGGGCGACGCCGTAAACACCGCCGCCCGGTTGGAAGGACAGTCGAAAAACTACGGCGTCACCATCATCCTCGGCCCGGACACCGCGGAAAGCGTCAATGATGAATTCGCGACGCTTGAGATCGACCTGATCACGGTGAAAGGCAAGACGGAAGCCGTGGCCATCTACACGTTGTTGGGCGGTCCGGAACGCGGAAGCCTACCGGAATTCAAGGCGCTCAAGGAAAAACATAACCAGTTCACGACCGCCTATTACGCCCAGGAATGGGACAAGGCGGAAACCATTATGGCTGAATGCGCGAAGATGGCCGATGGGGAACTGGACGAGCTCTACGAAATATTCACCGACCGCATCACCGAATTCCGCGCCGATCCGCCGGGCGCGGATTGGGACGGCGTTTACGTCGCGGAAACCAAATAACGATCCATCCGCGTTATTTTTTGCGTGAAGGCGTTTTGGTTTTCCGTTTGGGGCCGCTGGCGGCGGGGCGCTTCGCCCTTGGTTTGCCTTTAGGACCCTTGCCCTTGGAATCCCTGCCCTTGGAATCATTGCCCTTGGAATCATTGCCCTTAGAATCCTTGATAGACACGGCGTCTGGGGCTTCCGAGGGGGCTTCCGACGCCATTTGCGCCAGCGCGCGTTTCATGCGCTGAAACACCGGGCGCCAATCCCCTAAAATGCGCTGCCGAAACAGCCGCATGGCCGGATACCACGGCGTATCTTCGCGCCGGAACAGCCAACGCCACTCTCCCCCAAACGCCAGCAAGGTCCACACTGGTTTGCCCAGCGCCCCCGCCAGATGCGCGACTGCGGTGTCGATGGCGATCACAAGGTCGAGTTGTTCGATGAACGCGGCGGTTTCACCAAAATCCGTCAGCTCCTCCGACAAGCTGGTCACGTTTTTCCGATCGAGGTACGGCGTGATTTCGCCCGCGCGCGGTCCCCATTGCAAACTGAAGAACTCGACGCCGGGAATATCGAACAAACCGGAAAACCAGCCGACCGGGCAGGACCGGAAGCGGTCGTCGCTATGGGTCGGCCTGCCCGCCCAAACGATTCCAACTGCGAGTTTCGTCCCCTTCCCCCGTTTCAACCGCGCCTTCGCGTCCTTGGGCGACGCGGTGTAAGGCGTTTCATTGGGGATGCTCTCCAGCGTCGTCGCAAACCGGTTCGGCAGACTTAACAAGGGGATTTGCGTGTCGTACTGGATGCTGTTGTCGCTGCGCAGCGAATAAATTTCGCTGTAGCCCTCTACCTGCTTCAACACCGGAAACAATTCCGGTTCGCATATTAAAATGATCTTCCCTTCGGGCTCGCGGCGACGGAGCAACGGCAAATAGCGAATAAATTGCAGAGTATCGCCAAAGCCCTGCTCCACATGCACCAGCAAGCGCCGTCCGTTTAGCGGCGAACCGTCCCACAATCGCTCCCGCACGTTTTTCACATTCGACTTATACGTCGACATTCCATAGCGCGATTCGTATGCGGCCCAACCTTCCTTGTATTGGCCGTTCATCAGCAAGACCGCCGCCGGCGC
>JABJJH010000630.1 GCA_018660965.1 Rhodospirillaceae bacterium
AAATGTTCCGGCGTGACGCGCAAGGCGCGGGATACGAAATCGACGTCTAGACAGGTTTTTTACATCGGCGGCCTCCCATTTCCAGCAAACCGACGCCGCCCCGTCATGGGTCCTCGAAAGGAAGAAATCAGTGCTTCAATTTAAAAAAATATTAGTCACCGGCGGATCCGGTTACGTCGGCAGTAGGCTCGTGCCCGAGCTTCTCGACGACGGTTATGAGGTTACCGTCTACGACGCCATGTATTTTGGGAACGACTTTCTCCCAAAAGACAATCCTAACCTGACCCTGATCGAAGGCGATATTCGGGACACGGCAAGCCTTGCGAAAGCTTGCGAAGGAATGGACGCGGTCCTCAGCTTGGCGTGTATCTCAAACGACGCCAGCTTCGTCCTCAACGAACAACTCAGCACATCGGTCAATCTCGACGCCTTTGAACCGATGGTGGTCGCCGCCAAAAACGCTGGCGTGAAGCGGTTTGTCTATTGTTCGTCCAGTTCTGTGTACGGCGTATCGGACGCGCCGGAAGTGACGGAAGAACACCCTCTGGTTCCGCTGACACTGTACAACAAATATAAAGGCATGTGCGAACCTCGCCTCTTCAAGCACATGGCGGATGATTTCACCTGCGTCGCAATTCGACCGGCCACTGTATGTGGCTATGCGCCACGCTGTCGCCTCGACCTCTCGGTGAACATTCTGACCAACCACGCCATCAACAACGGGGTCATCACCGTTTTTGGCGGCGACCAAAAACGACCAAACTTGTATGTTGGCGATATGTGCAGCCTGTACCGGTTGATGTTGTCCGCGCCCGCCGAAAAAATTCAGGGTGAAATATTCAACGCGGGATATCAGAACCAAACCATCATGGAAATCGCCCAGATCGTAAAGAAAGTCGTCGAGGAAGAATTCCCGGAAAAGGGCGAGATCGGCATCAAGGTGACGGAAACCGACGACAATCGCTCGTATCACATTAATTCGGATAAAATTTTCAAAACGCTGGGGTATAAGCCCCAACATTCGATCGAAGATGCGGTTCGCAGCCTGTGTCAGGCATTTCGAGAAGACAAGCTTCCCAAAAGCTTCGACAATGACTGGTATTACAACGTCCGCACCATGCAGGCGATCAACGCGACATGACCACCAAGCCCGTCGCAGTCGTCACCGGAGGCGCCGGTTTCATTGGCAGCCATATGGTTGATGTGTTGATCGCCCGAAACTATTCGGTCCGTGTCATTGATAATCTTGTCGGTGGCCGCGAGTTGAACCTTGCGCATCACGCCGACGGCGGCGACGTCACTTTGGAAACCCGGGATATTCGTGCGCTCAAGGAAAATGACAGCCTTTTCACGGACGCCAAATACGTTTTCCATTTCGCCGGCATTGGCGACATCGTGCCATCCATTGAACATCCGACGGAATACATGTCGGCGAATGTGCAAGGCACGGTCCATGTTCTTGAGGCCGCGCGGTCGGCAGGCGTGGAGAAACTCGTCTACGCCGCATCTTCGTCCTGCTATGGATTGGCCGAGACGCCGACACGCGAAGATCATCCGATCCAACCTGAATACCCCTATGGTCTCAGTAAATACCAAGGCGAAATGGCGGCGTTTCATTGGCATCGGGTTTACAATCTACCGGTAAACGTCATTCGCATTTTCAACGCTTATGGGACCCGGTCGCGAACGTCTGGCGCCTACGGCGCCGTATTCGGCGTGTTTTTAAAACAGAAATTGGCGGGCAAACCCTTCACAGTCGTGGGCGATGGAACGCAAAGCCGTGATTTCCTGTTCGCCAGCGATGTCGCAGAGGCTTTTTTGTTGGCGGCTGAAACGGAACGGACGGGCCGGATTTACAATCTCGGCGCGGGCAATCCACAATCGGTCAACCGGCTTGTCGAACTTTTGGGCGGCGAGGTCGTGAACATTCCAAAACGTCCCGGTGAGCCGGATTGCACCTGGGCCGATATAACGCGGATCACCACTGAACTTGGCTGGCGGCAAAAGGTGAGCTTCGAAGAAGGCGTCGGTCGCATTATGGACAATATCGACTATTGGTCGGAAGCGCCTTTATGGGAACCAAACACCATCGCGGACGCAACGAAAACATGGTTTGATCTGCTGTCAGATAAAGATGATTAAATGATCCAATACGACAAATATAAGGCGAAGATTAAATCCCCTGAAGAACTGTGTCAGGCGATAGGTCCAAGACCCCGGGACAAAAAAGTCATTCTTTGCC
>JABJJH010000555.1 GCA_018660965.1 Rhodospirillaceae bacterium
AACATGCTGCAATATAACACATTAATTGTCGTCAGAGGAGTGACTTCTCCCTTTTACTTGGGAAATGCGGGATAAAGGAATCCTCCCCCGCCTTGATCACGTTGATCGCCGAGTTGAATTACCGCGCCTACTGGCATGTGATTTCGTATTTTCGGGAAGACAATTTCCTGTCGCACCCGGACAATATTTTCCCGATGCCGCTGGAACTCAACATGATCTGTCTGCCTGCTGAGTCGGAACAATCCCCCCATGGGCTTCCCCCCGTCGCCAACCCGCAACAATGGCTGCCCGAAGATCTCGGCGCCGACGAAGCTTCGGTACACGCGCTCCTAAAAGCGGCGGAATCCTTCGGGTAATCCGGGGCGTTACGAGCGTATACGCGTTCGCCCATTCGGTCGCATGGTTCGAAAGCCCAGCCATGCATTCACCAAAACCGCCGCGATCACCAGACTGCCCCCGACAAAGGTTTGCGGCAGCGGTCGTTCGCTCAACGCCAACCAGACCCACAAAGGCCCCAAAACGGTTTCAAGCAACATGATAAGACTGACTTCCGGCGCCGAGATCAGCTTGGGTCCATACGTAATCAGCCCCATGGCGACCGGTATGATGACCCCGCCATTGGCGACAAGAACAATAAGGTCCCGGTTTGTCACTGCGGTGGGTTCGGCCCCCATAAAGAACGCGAAAAGAGCAGCCAGAAAGGCGCCAAGGCCAATGGCGGCAGTCGAATTGATGCGGGGATTGGCGCTGATCAACACCAAAGTCGCCGCCATGAACAAGGCGCAAAAGACGGCGATAATATCGCCGAACGTATTACCATCCCCAAATCGCCCCCAAAACACCATGACGATGCCGACCATCGCCAAAACGATGGTCATCCAGGTTCGAAGCGCCAGATTTTTCCGCATCAGAACGATGGTCAGGACAGCGGCGATGAAGGGCATGGACGCCAAAATCACAAGCGTGTTCGCCACGGTGGTATGGGTGATGGAGATAACGAAACAAACATTGCTGCCGGCGAAAAACAGCGCGCACAACATGCCATTCCTGAACAGGCCGAAAACGGCCTCGATGGGGTTTTCCTTTTCAATAACCGCGTTGAGCGCAAACAGAACCAGCGCCGCGAACAGGCTGCGCCAAAACAGGGCGGTCCAATAATCCACCTCGACAAGGCGCACCATAAGCGCATCCGGCGTCAGAACGAGAACGCCGACGACCGTCAATAACAACCCGCGTTGGTGAGGGCTCAAAGACGCCATTGTTTTCCGCGCACCCTCAGACCGAGCGTTCCACCATCACGTCGATCAGATTGGGTTTGCCGCTGCGCACGCCTTCCGCGACCGCCTGATGGATGTCCTTCGGGTCGGTGACGCGGCGCGCGGTCATGCCGAGCGATTGGGCCAGGCCGACGAAATCGATTTCCGGGTCGGTGAAATCCATGCCGATAAAATTTTCATCGCCATGGAACGCCTTGAGGCGTTGCTTGATGATCCGGTAGCCCTTGTTGTCGCAGATCACATAGGTAATCGGCAACTTCATGTTCGCCGCCGTCCACAGCGCCTGGATCGAATACATGGCGCTGCCGTCGCCGATGACCGACACCACCGGGCGGTCCGGTTGCGCCAGTTGAATGCCGACCGACGCCGCGATCCCCCACCCGATGCCGCCGCTGGGCAAGCCGAAATAGCCGTAGCGGTCACGGTACGCCAGATGCGCCAGCAACGGCTCGGCAGTCGTGAGGCCCTCGTTCACCACCACCACGTCTTTATCGATGGCGTCCACGAGTTGTTGCATGAAATAATTCGGCTGGATCGGCGTCACCGCCGCTTCGCTTTGCGCCGCCGCAGCCGCCTTTCTTCGGTTGGCCGTCCAGTTGCGGTCGGCCACGGCGTCAAGACGCGCCCTGGCTGCGCCTTTATAGGCGGCGTCGGCGGCGTTGATGACTGGTGTTAGAACTTTCAGCGTTTCCTTCACGTCGCCGCGCACCGCGACTTCTGTCGGATAGTTTTTGCCCATTTCCCAGTCGCGCAGCCCGATTTGCACAATCGGCAGGGACGGCGGCATGGCGTCGACTTCGTCCCACACGGACATGCGCAGGACATCCGCGCCCAGCACGATCATCAAGTCGTAGGGCTCCAGCGTGGCGCGGACCTTCTTCTGATTACGCCCCAAATCGCCCATGAAGGCCGGGTGTTCCGACAGGAAATGCGCGCCATAGGGCACGGTTTGTTGATAGGCGGGCGCGCCCACGGCTTCGGCGAAGGCGGCGGCTTCCGCCAGCGCGTCGGACCGCACCAGTTCGTCGCCTGCAATGATGACCGGGTTCTTCGCCGCCATGATCCGCTCGCCAAGCGCTTTCACCGCGTCGTCGGTCGGGCGCATGGCGGTGTTCACGCGCGTGCGGTGGCCCAAATCAATCCCGGCTTCCTCGTTCAGGATATCGCCAGGCAGGGAAATGAAGACCGGACCGGTCGGCGGCGTGGTGGCGACCTTGGCGGCGCGCCGCACGATGCGCGGCAAATCCTCCAACCGGGTCACTTCCACCGACCATTTGGTCAACGGGCTGGCGATGGGCGCCAGTGGGTCGTACAGCAACGGCTCGGTCAATCCGTGACCCTGTTCCTGCTGGCCTGCGGTCAGGATCATTGGCGTTCCGGTGAACTTGGCGTTGTACAGCGCGCCCATCGCGTTGCCCAAGCCGGGCGCGACATGAACATTGCACGCGACCAACTGGCCCGACGCGCGGGAAAACCCGTCGCACATCGCGACCACCACCGATTCCTGAAGCCCGAGGACATAGGTCAAATCGGGATGGTCCGACAACGCATGCATGATCGGCAATTCCGTCGTCCCCGGATTGCCAAACAAATGGGTGATCCCCTCATCCTTCAACAACGCCAGAAACGCGGAGCGCCCCGTAATTCTGTTTACCGCCACTTAAAATTACTCCCTGATTTAAACACGTCGATATAAACACGCCGCCGCCGCGCGCCGCCGCGCACTGACAAGCGTCGCGGCGGTCCTACAAAAATGCCGCGAATGTTAGCCGTGATAAAAGGGCCGGCCCGAATTACGCACCCAGACCCGCACCAGACGGCGCCGTTGATCGGGGTCCGGCCAATCGGTGAACCCGGTGCGCCGGTGCCCCAGACGGCGATTGTTGACGATCTGGATTTGACCGCGTTCGAACATGAACCGCTTGCCAAGCCCCGGCGCTTCCATGACCTCGTCGAGCGCATCCAGCGCAGCCCTGGTTTCCGGGTCCATCTCGATCCCCTTCACCTTGTATCCATTGCGGATAATCCAGGTCGCGTGGTTTACCTTTATGGTCTCGCCATCGTATTCAAACACGGGCATCTGGGAGGCCTTATCATCGCCGGGCGCGTGTTCGTGCTGCCGGTCGAACCAGAACAACTCATACAGACGCGGCAGGACTTCGGGGTGTTGCTCGCGTATCCGGTTGTGCACGGTCTCGAAACTTACCAGGCCGCTTTCGCCGCCTTCCTTGGCCGGGCGGATGCAGAACAGCGCGACGTAATCCGGCGCCAGATTGAAAGCGTTGTCGGTGTGATAGCC
>JABJJH010000453.1 GCA_018660965.1 Rhodospirillaceae bacterium
GGTATGGGGTTGCCGACGACGGCGAACTACATCGTCGTTTCCAGCTTGATGGCGCCGGTAATCGTGACGCTCGGCGCGCAGGCGGGGCTCGTCGTGCCCTTGATCGCGGCGCATTTGTTCGTGTTTTATTTCGGCATTCTGGCCGATGACACGCCCCCGGTTGGCTTGGCGGCGTTCGCGGCGGCGGCGATATCAAAAGGCGACCCCATCCGGACCGGCCTGCAAGGGTTCATGTACGATATTAGAACCGCGATTTTGCCGTTCCTGTTCATCTTCAACACGGAACTCCTGATGATCGGGATTCAGGGTCCCCTGCATTTGCTTGGGACCATCGTGGCGGCGGTGCTGGCGATGCTGATCTTCGCCGCGGCGACGCAAGGGTACTTCGTGGCCAAGAGCCGGTACTGGGAGTCCTTCGCGCTGTTGCTGATCGCATTTACCTTGTTCCGTCCGGGGTATTGGATGGACATGCTTTACGCGCCGACGGTGGATAAACCGGGCACTGAAATCTTGCGTGTGTCGGAGGCCCTTCCCAAGGGCGGGATGTTGACGTTTCGGGTGAGTGGCGTGAATGTCGATGGCGACGACGTTGACAAATTGGTGACCCTTCCCATGGGCGCGCCAGCCAAGGGCGCGGATCGTGTTGCGGCGCTTGGGATGGAAGTGCGCGTTGATGGGGGTAAGGCCATTATCGATAACGTGGGATTTGGCAGCGCCGCCCAAAAGGCCGGCGTTGATTTGGATTTCGAAATCTTGAAGGTGCGGTTAAAAGCGGATCGACCGGCGAAGCAATTGTTTTACATTCCCGGGCTCGCGTTGCTGGGACTGGTGGTCATGTTGCAACGTCGCCGCCGCACCGCCATCCAAGGGGCATGATCGGATGTTTAAGAATATTTTGCTTCCCATCGATTTAGAAGACGGCGCGCTTTCCAGGCAGGTGCTCGATGTGACGCTGGACCAATGTCGGGACCCGGATGCCCGCCTTTACGTTCTGACGGTGGTGCCCGGCTTTGGCATGAGCATCGTATCACAATATTTCCCCGAAAATTACGAGGAAGAGTCGATCGCCACCGCGGCGGCGCGCCTGGAAAAATTTGTCGCGGACAATATTCCCTCGAAAATCAAAACAAAAGTCATGGTCGCCAATGGCTCGATTTACGAGGAAATTCTAAAGGCGGTCAAACAAACAGGGTGTGATTTGGTCGTTATGGGCGCGCACCGACCGGGATTGGAAGAATTCCTGTTGGGCCCGAACGCCGCGAAAGTCGTGCGCCATGCGGGATGTTCGGTATTCGTGGTGCGGCCATAGCCTTACGTTGCGAACAAACCAGGGTTTCGCATTGCGGGCTCGATAGTCGGAAGCCGCGGGTCTTGATCCGTGTGGTGATGTGAAGATTTGTCGCATTTCCCAGGATAGAATTCGGGCGCTACCTTATACTGGATACTTAACTTGAATGTGCTGCCGGGGCGGCAGCGCGTCCGGAAAGGAAACGGCGTGGATCGGATGATTGAATTCGACGATTCGATAATAAAAGTTCTGCCAAAGGAAACGTTGAGCGCCATGCGGGACGCGGGCGAGCGAGTCGTCGAATGTCACCGGGTCTTGACGAAAACTGCGGACAATCTGGTCGGGGAATTGTTGAAAGGCGTGGAAACGTTTTTCGAATGGAATCACTACCCCGATGGCGACGTTTACGATCCGGTCACCCATTCGCAGTATTATTATCATGCGCATCCGCCGGAAGAACGTTCGAATGAACATGGCCATTTTCATACGTTTTTACGGCCCGATGGCATGCCGGCAGGCGTGAAGCCCGCCCCTGTCGCCGATTACGCGCCCCCCGAGGACCCCGATGATGCGCTAAGCCACCTAATCGCGATATCCATGGACAGCGCCGGGCTGCCGATTAAGATATTCACGACCAACCGCTGGGTGACGGGGGAAATTTGGTATGACGCAGCGAATGTCAAAATGATGCTGCCGTGTTTCGAAATGGACCATGCGCAACCGTCATGGCCGGTGAATATTTGGCTGACGTCGATGTTGATGCTGTTCAGGCCCCAAATTCAGACGCTTATCGACGCCCGTGACGAGGTTGTTGACGCTTGGGCGACGTCGCATCCCGAAGAAAACGTATACGAAGATCGCAACCTGGAAGTAACGACGGAAATTATGATTGATGTGGATTCGCAAATAAATTTGGTGCGAACTTGTCTAAGTGATTAGGGCAATTGATAAGCCCAGTAATTTCATCCGGTATTTTTATGTGGAATTTTCTGGCAAAAAATGGTCATTTAGAGGTTGGTTCCTATCGGAAGCGGTGGATTGATGGCGGCATTGTTAACGGCGGCTGACGTAAAACGACTTCTTGATGACCCGTCGGCGGATAACCGCCGGAGCGCCATTCAAGGTATTGCGGCGGGATTCAACAAAGGGGAACTCAGCGCGTCCGAACGTGGGATCGCCGAGGATATCTTCCGGATCATGGCGAAGGATGCGGAAGTGCGCGTCCGTGAAGCGTTAACTGCTAACTTGTGCCGATCTGCCGCGTTGCCGGGTGATATCGCTCAAGCGCTGGCCAAGGACAGCAGCGATAGCGTCGCCTTACCGGTTATCCAATTTTCCGAAGTCCTCAGCGAAGACGATTTGATCGATATCGTGCGTACGCAAAGCGGTGACCGTCAGGTCGCCGTCGCCAACCGGGAAACCGTGTCGGTCGCGGTGTCTGATTCGCTCGTGGAATCCGGCAACGAAGAAGCCGTCGTCGCCCTGGTGAGTAACAAGGGTGCGGAACTCGACGAAGCGGTTATGCACAAGGTTGTCGATAAATACGGCGACGTGGAAGCGGTGCAGGAACCCCTGGTGCAACGCCCGCGTTTGCCGGTCGCGGTGTCGGAACGTCTTGTGGCGCGTGTGTCGGATAAACTGAAGGAATATTTGGTGACTCATCACGAGTTGCCCCCTGACCTCGCCAGCGATCTGGTGATGCAGAGTCGGGAACGCGCGACATTGGGTTTGGTTTCGGACGGTGGCCATAATGTCTGGGAACTTGTTCAACACCTGCACGACAACAAAAGGCTGACGCCCTCGATCATGTTGCGGGCGCTATGTCTTGGAGATTTGTCGTTTTTCGAGGCGGCGATTTCCGTGCGGTCCGGTACGATCATGAAAAACACGCGTCAGCTTTTATTCGATGCGGGATCCCGGGGAATGCGCGCGATTTACGACAAGGCGGGACTTCCCGAAACGCTTTATCCCGCATTCCGCGCCGCCTTCGATGTGACCCGGCAGTCCTTGGCGGAACGTAGCGACATGGCGCCGGACGCCATGGCCAAGCGAACCCTGGAACGGGTTCTCACGCATTTCGAGGACCTTGTTGACGAGGATAATATCGACGATGTCGATTACCTGCTCGGGAAGCTTAACCAGTTATCGGATTCGGCGGAACACCGGACCGCATAACGGTTATTCATTGTCGCTCGTGGTGGTCTAAAAAGCTTCTATTACCTGCGCTATAGAAGAAATTCCCGTTCATATCCTGCCGTTGTCGTACGTCTGCCAGTGTCGTAACCTTGGGTATGAAACCCGATGCGACGATTGATTGGGAGGACGCGATGGCTGCAAAAAATGAAGGTGTTGATGCTGCGGACCATACGGTTCGACCGGGGGCGTTGACGGGAATCCGCGTCATCGAACTGGCCGACGAACAGGCCGAATATTGCGGGCTGACGCTCGCGGGCTTGGGCGCCGACGTCGTGAAAGTGGAATCGCCGGGCGGCAGCCCCACGCGCCGTATCGGTCCGTTCTACAAGGACCAGGAGGATCCCGAGGGCTCCTTGTTTTTTTGGCAGTACAACCGCGGCAAGCGTTCTGTCGAATTGGATTTAAATCAGGAAAAGGATCGGGAGCATTTTCGGTCCCTGTTGGCGTCCGCCGATATCCTGCTCGAATCCACGCCCAAGGGGGAACTCGACGCATGGGGGCTGGGCGCGAAAGAACTGACGCAACAGTACCCCGCCTTGATCGTCGCGCGCGTCACCCCCTTTGGGGATGACGGCCCTTGGAGCGACTATAAGGCGTCGGATCTGGTCCATCTTGCGCTTGGCGGCGTCATGATGAATTGCGGTTACGATCCGGCCCCCGGCGGAACCTACGACCTGCCGCCGATCGCACCGCAAATGTGGCACGCCTATCACATCGCCGGGGAGCAGCTCAGCATGTCGATCATCGCCGCGCTGATTTTTCGCTTCCGCACGGGCATGGGTCAGCAACTTTCCTGCGCAATTCACGAGGCCGTGGCCAAATGCACCGAGGTTGACCTCATGTCCTGGATCATGCGGCGGTCGCCGGTGCTGCGTCAGACCTGTCGTCATGCCCGCGAAACGATTTCGCCACATCCAACGATCGCCCACACGAAAGACGGACGATGGGTGATGGCAAGCCTTGGCACCCGACCGGGTGACCTGACCCGACTGCATGATTTGATGGATCGCTACGGTATCGAATCGGGACTTGATCCGGAGAAAAGCGAAAAGCCGACCGGGGGACGGTTCGTTCCTGGAACGGGCCCCGTGCAGCTAAAGCGCGACCCGGGCATGGAAGCCGTGCAGCGTTTTGTGCGGGCGTTTACCTATGAAAATGTGCCGTGGCGCGAAGCCCAGGAATCCGGGATGCTGTGGGCGCCGTTGCGCAAACCACATGAAAATTCACTGGACCCGCACTGGCTCGAACGTAAGAGCTATGCAGATGTTGAACACCCTGAACTGGGTGAAAGCTTTCGCTATGCGACCAGCAAGTGGATCGGCACCGCCACTGGATGGACGGTGGGGCGTCGCGCGCCACTGCTGAACGAAGATGCGGCGACCGTCGATACGTTGCTCCCCAACCATGCGCCGGTAATTGATGCAAAGGCCGAAACATCGCGCGCCGGGGCGGTGTCGCGGCGCGGCAAGCCTTTTGCGCTGGACGGCATTCGTATCCTGGATTTCACCTGGTTTCTGGCGTCGGCCGGCGGCACGCGCTTCATGAGCGCATTTGGCGCGGAAAGCCTTAAGGTTGAATTGAAAAGCCACCCGGATACGCGCATGGCTTCAATGGCGCCGGTGGGGGGACGCGCGGCGCGTGAAAAGGCCACCGCGCCAATTCCCGGCGTGACCGACCCCGATATGGGCGGGCAATTCAACAACAAGAACCCCGGCAAGCGCGGTATCTCGCTCAACGTTCGTCACCCCAAGGGGCTGGAGATCGCGCGCAAGCTGGTGGCGATGTCGGACATTGTCGCCGAAGGGTTCTCGCCCGGTGTTTTGGACAGTTGGGGCCTGGGATACGATGCCCTGCGGGAAATAAAGCCCGACATCATTTACGTTCAACAATCGGGAATGGGCGCGCAGGGGACATACGGGCGTTTTCGCACCGTGGGACCGATCGCTAATTCCTTCGCGGGTCAGTCCGAGATGTCGGGACTGCCGGAACCCGCCATGCCGGCGGGGTGGGGTTATTCCTACCTGGACTGGATGGGGGCTTACAGCTTTGCATTGGCCATGCTCAGTGCGCTGTTTCACCGGACCCGGACCGGCGAAGGGCAATGGATCGACGCCTCCCAGACCGAGGTTGGTCTCTTTATCAACGGCACGACGATGCTCGATTGGTCGGCGAATGGACGCGCGTGGTCGCGCACCGGAAACCGGTCCCCGAACAAGGCGGCGGCGCCGCACGGCGTGTATCCCTGCATTGGCACGGACCGTTGGATCGCCATTGCGTGCTTTAACGATGCGGAATGGCGTGCGCTGACAAAAATTGCGCAACGTCCCGACTGGGCGTCGGACAGCCGGTTTGCAACGCTCGCCGGACGGCTTTTGCACCAGGACGCCCTGGATGGGCTCGTTGCGCAGTGGACCAGGTCGGGCGATGCGACCGGATTGATGCATGCGCTGCAAAAAGCAGGCGTGCCCGCCGGGGTCTGTCAGAACGCCGAGGACCGTTGCGACAACGACCCTCAGCTCGTGGCGCTTGAGTGGTTGACCGAGGTGACGGGAACTAAGATCGGTACGTGGCCGGTCGCCGAAGTGCCGATCAAAATGAGCGAAAGTCCGGCCTATGTCGGCGGACGCATTGATCGCGGCGCGCCGTGCTATGGCGAAGACAACGAATACGTCTATGGCGAACTGCTCGGCATGTCGAGCAAGGAAATCAAGGATCTGGCCGACGACGGGGTGTTTTAAAACGGGGCTAACCCTTAACCTGGAACCGGAATGACGAAATTGAAACGGAGTAGTCCATAATGAGCGATAAACCGGATTTGGTTATTCGCGGCGGCGTCGTTGTTGACGGCTCAGGCGGGCCCATGGTGGAGGCCGACGTGGCGGTTTCGGATGGACGGATCACGACCGTGGGCCAGGTGCGGGAAAGCGGCGTGGAGGAGATCGACGCCCGCGACCGACTGGTGATGCCCGGATTCGTCGATGTGCATACTCATTATGACGCGCAAGTTACCTGGGCCAACCAGATTACGCCGTCGTCTTGCAATGGCGTCACGACGGTGTTGATGGGCAATTGCGGCGTCGGATTCGCGCCGGTGCGGCCTGACCACCACGACATGTTGATCTCATTGATGGAAGGGGTAGAGGACATCCCCGAAGTCGTGATGAAGGCGGGCCTTCCTTGGACGTGGGCGAGTTTTCCCGATTATTTAGACATGCTCGCCGCTCGGCAATTCGACGTGGATGTCGCAGCCCAGGTCCCGCATGCGGCGCTTCGGGTTTTCGTGATGGGAGAGCGCGGCGCCAACCGCGAAGAGGCGACCGCGGAGGATCGTGCTGAAATGGCGCGCCTCGCGGCGGATGGAATTAAGGCGGGTGCGTTTGGGTTTTCAACGTCACGATTGCTGCACCACCGTACGGCGTTGGGCGATCAGGTGCCATCCTATGGTGCGGCGGAGGCGGAATTGGCCGAGATCGCGGGCGCGGTGGGCGAGGTCGGGCGCGGCTGGCTTCAAGTCGTCGGCGATTACGGAGATGCGATCGATCAGGAATTCGGCATGCTCACCCGTTTGGCGAAACAGTCGGGGCGTCCTCTGACGCTCACGCTTTTGCAAAAAAGTTCCGACCCCGATCAGTGGCGCGATTTACTCGACCGAATCGCCGCAGCCAACGCCGAGGGCATTCAAATTTTCGGACAAATCCGGGGGCGACCGACAAGCACCTTACTCGGCTTCGAACTGTCGGAGAACCCGTTTCTCGGCTGCGCCAGCTGGCGGGAATTGGCGCCGTTGGATATCGATGCGCGCGTTGATATCCTTCGGAATCCAGAATTCCGGGCGCGCCTGATCGCGGAACCCGGTGGAACACCGGGGCAGGTTAAACGGCTCAGGGACTGGGACTGGATCTTCCCGTTCGGTGATCCGCCGCAATATGAACCCGACCCGAACTCCAGCGTCGGCGCCGAGGCGCGGCGGCGCGGCGTTGAACCGGGGCGACTCGCGTATGACTTGATGATGGAGAATGACGGGCGCGGGATTCTCTTTCACCCAATGACGAACTACGCCAGTGGCCATTTGGCGCCGGTGCACGAGATGCTCGCACACCCCAACACCTTGATTGGCCTTGGCGACGGCGGCGCGCATGTCGGGATTATGTGCGACGCGACCGACATGGTGCACACGATCACCTACTGGACCCGCGACCGAACGCGCGGCCCCAAACACCAAATTGAGGAGATGGTGCGGCGGTTGACCTCCGCGAATGCCGAGGCTATTGGCCTCCATGATCGCGGGCGGATTGCGCCGGGCAAGCGGGCCGATATCAATGTCGTGGATTACGACGCCTTGCAGCTTCAGACGCCCGAGGTGCGCTACGACCTTCCGGAACGGGGGAAGCGGATTCTGCAACGCTCCGTCGGGTTCGACGCGACCATCGTGGCTGGCGTTCCGGTATGGCGCCATGGCGAGGCGACGGGGGCGCTTCCCGGACGATTACTGCGCAGCGGTGGATAAATCGACCGTTGGCAAGTGAACTGGCGCTGGCCCTAATACGGATCGCCGACGAAAATAAAGGTGGTGCCCGTCACGATGGGCGCGCTGGCGCCGACGAAGGATACGTTGGCGTCCTTGACCTGACGCGGCCCGGCGCGGCCAGACGCCTGCAACGCGCCTTCGATTATATGCCACAGGCCGTGGATACGGCCGGTGCCCAGGCTGCCGCCGAAGGTGTTCATCGGTAATTCGCCGTCCAACTCCATGCGCCCGTCCTGGATAAAGTCCAGCGCTTCGCCTTCCTTGCAAAAGCCATAGGATTCCAGACCGTAGATCACCGAGGCGGAGAAACCGTCATAAATTTGCGCGACGTCGACATCCTTGGGTGTAAAGCCGGAACGCTCCCAGGTCAGTTTGGAGGAACTGCTGCCGCCTTCCATGTAGCTGCTCAGGCTTCCGATGCGGCCCGCGACCTCGAAGTGGAGCCGCTGCCCATAACCCGCGACATAAGCTGGCGTCGGTTTAAGGTCCTTTGCACGGTCCGCCGTCGTTAACACGATGGCGGCGGCGCCCTGCACCGGGATGTCGCAGTCAAACAGGCAGAACGGATAGGCGACCATCCGCGACGACAGATAGTCTTCGCGCGTCAGCGGCGTACCGTAGAAATAAGCGTGCGGATTGTTTTGTGTGTGGCGGCGCTGTGTGACGGCGAGGGTGGCCATCTTCTCGCGGTCCTGATTGTGCGTCTCCAACCAGCGGGTATAGGCGACGGCCATGCCCTGACCCGGACCCCCGAAGCCGTAGGGCCCGGTGAACTGGGCGGCGCCGTGCGCGTGGGCGCCGGGTAGGTTCTGATAGGTGCCTTGCGGGTTATGCATCGCCCGCCACACCACCACGTATTTACAGACGCCGGCGAGCAGCGCGTTGACCGCCTGTTGCACCGCGCCGCCGATATTGACGGATCCGACCTGCATGTGCCACGCAAGGTCGGGCAGTTTCAGCATCGCCATCATGCAGTTGACGGATACGATGGAAACGCCGTCCACTTCCGCGTGCCCGGTCGCGGGTAGTTCCGGATAGGTCGAAAGCCCGTCAATGTCGGACATTTCCAGTCCGGAATCCGCCACGGCCGCCTTTACGGCTTCCAGCGCGTGCGCGGCCAGTGGAATTTCGGCGGAGCGCGTGACCTTGGAAAATCCCACGCCGCTTACCGCGACCTTGCATCGGTTGTCCCACATGCGGCGTCTCTCCTTTACCTGGCCAACCGGAATTGCGGTAGCGTGATATCGTCATTCAGCGGTTCGAAGACGACCTCAACGCGTCGCCCGACCTTCGCTTCGGTATACGGGGCATCCAGCAAATTGCCGGCGAGCAGCGCGCCGGGCGCGTCATCGAGCTCCACAATGATGCTGGCGTAGGGTACGGCGGCGGCGAATCGCTGATCGCCGGTGTGATACATGATGGTGTAGGCGTAAATGACTCCGGCGCCGCCCACGGGTTCAAATTTCAGGTCAATGGCCATGCAGTTCACGCAGGTTGCATAGGGCGGGTGCTGGAAATGTCCGCAACTTTGACAGCGTTGCAGCTCCAGAACACCCCGCTTGGCGGCGTCCCAGAAGGGCTTCGTCCACTCATCCGGGACGGGAATTGGCCTGGTCGCCTTGCTCCAGTCGCTCATGTTCTTCGCCTCGCACCTTCAGATAAGACTCTAAATCTACAGTGCATAGGTGCGCCATCACAATGGGTTAATGCTGGCGCGTGATTCCGCCCTTTTGGCGTTTAACGTCTGTTGAAAGCCTTGAAAAATTCGTCCAGGGTTTTCTTGCTGGTGTAAACATACCGTCGGATATCCGCGATCATACCGTTTCCGCAATATCCATATCGTTGTTTCATTTCACCGAGTTTGGGCGGGCTTTTGGCCAATTCGGCCCGTTGCGCCTTGTAGAAATCAACGAGGGAAGGATCAAAAGTTTCCGCAATCGATGCGACCAGGTTATCGATGTTGCGGGTCAGACGGCGAATGGCTGTTTTGTCACGATCCGGCAAGGATTGGTAGGCGTCGCTTTGCGCACATATTTGAAGCGACGCGGCGACGTCGGTGAGTGCGAACAGGTTTGACACCATGGGATCGGGTAAAGGTTTCGCGGCAACCCCGGCGCCATCTATCATGGCGACGAATACCGTGACGAAAAAAATATGTTTGGCCTTAAACAAACGCATATAAGGAACCCTAGGATCGTCATTCGTCAAAAGGCGTGGCAGCCTGTTATACTTGTGGGAACGCCTAGTGTGATGATTCGGAAATTCGACCCATTAAATGGGGCGGAGTTCGGCATCTGAATCACAGTAGATTCTATAAGTTAGTGTGCTGGTTCACGCGAAATTCGATGATACGAATTTCACGACCGGGACACTAGGGAGAATGCAATGGAAAACGCAGCGAAACAGAATTTGACGAGCCCTTATGCGTTTCGCGTTCATGGCGCGGTTTATTTAGGTGTAAATGCAGCGCTTTTCATTCTGGATTGGGCAATTGGCGGCGCCTGGTGGTTTCATTTCACCGCCTTGATCTGGGGCTTTGTGCTGGTCATTCATTTTCTTGTCATGAAAACATTCTCGGTCGATGAAAATTGGGCGGACGAACGATCCGCAAAGCTACGACATGGGAGTTATGACGTAGGTCATATAATTCAAATCTCCGACGATTATAATGATGCTGAAGCCGGTGATGGCGGCGATGAATCCAATGGCGGACGAGGCCAGGAGAACGAGCGTCACAAAGAATAATTGAAAGGATCAGGCCATGAAGGCGAAAGATGTCATGACGACGGCGGTCGTAACGGTTGGGCCGGACATGCGTGTTGAGGAAATCGCCCAGTTGTTTCTGGATAAGCAAATCAGTGGGGCGCCGGTCGTTGACGCGTATCAGAACCTGATCGGCGTCGTTAGCGAGGGCGATCTGATGCGCCGCCTGGAAGACGACGACGATGGCGCCAGCCCGCGGCGTTCCTGGTGGCTTCAATTTGTCGCGAGTAGCGAGGAACGCGCGGCGGATTACGTAAAAGTGCATGGTGGTCACGCCAAGGATGTCATGTCCCGCAATGTTCACAAGGTTGGCGAGGACGCGACATTGGGCGAAATTGCCCGGTTGTTGGAGGAGCACCGGATCAAACGGGTTCCCGTGGTGACTGATGGAAAATTGGTGGGCATTGTCAGCCGCGCCAATTTGTTGCGGGGATTGGCGGTGCGAAAAGATACCGGACTAGCGCCGACAAGCGTTGATGATCAGGCTATTCGGCAGCGCGTTCTTGACGATTTATCCAAGGAAGGCTGGCTGAGCCACGGTACGCTCAACGTCATCGTTGAAAACGGCGTTGTTCAATTGTGGGGGTACGTCGATTCCGAGAAGGA
>JABJJH010000391.1 GCA_018660965.1 Rhodospirillaceae bacterium
CGGGACCTGCCGCGCGGCAATAAACCCTCGCGTCCAGCGGATTCGATCCCGAACGCGGTCTGGGCGATGCTCGGCTATAGCGTTGTCGGGGGCCGCGCCATCCGGGTGGATATCCTGGAGAAATTCGCCGCCATTGTCCGCAAACAGGCGCGGGCGGGCGCGTTCACCGCCACGCCGGACATGTTGGCGCTGGCGGGATGCGACGTCGCCGCGCTAGTTCTGGTCATGCGGGATCTGGGCTACCGGGTGACGGAAACGCCGGAAGGTCCCACATATCGGCGAAAACCCCGGCGCGGTCGTCAACCAAACCGCGGTAACGGGGCAATCCGCGGAAATGGCAAAGACAAAGCGCGCAAGGACGGCTCGGCTAAGAACGCTATGCATCCCGATTCACCTTTCGCCAAGCTTCGCGAACTGGCGGCGGTTAAATGAACGCTGAGTCGCAATGACGAATGAACTCCCAGAAAAAATCAGGCTTGATAAATGGCTTTGGTATGCGCGGCTCTTTAAAAGCCGCACCCTGGCCGGGTCGGAAGTGACGGGGGGCGGATTCCGGGTTAATCGAATTCTGGTGAAGAAAGCCAGCCACGCCCTGCAAATTGGCGACGTGATCACGTTTTCCAAGGGGCCGTATGTACGCGTCGTGGAGGTCGCGGCGCTGGGCGTGCGCCGGGGGCCCGCGAGCGAGGCGCAAGAATTATACCGGGATTTGAACCCGCCGGAATCGCAGCCATCCCCACGGTCTGCGAAGGCGAAGCCAGGTACGTTCGGATACCGCGAACCGGGCGCGGGCCGCCCGACCAAGAAGCAGCGCCGCGAGGTGGAACAGCTTCGCGACGGCGCATATTTCGATAGCGACGGGACTGATTAGTCAGACATTACGAGCGTTTTCGGTAGACGACGGAATAATTATTCGCGGGCATGTCGATCAAATCCGTGCGCTCCAGACCGCGTGATTCCGCGGCGTCATCGATGGCGGCAAGGTCGCGGATGCCCCATTCCGGATTGCGCTGTTTCAGATTGGCGTCGAACGCATGGTTGGACGGCGCGGTTGGACGGTCATCGATAAAGTACGGTCCATAGAGAAACAGCACGCCGTCCGGGGGCAGTATGCGCGCCGCGCCGCTAAGCAGACCTTCGCACGCAGCCCAGGGCGCGATATGGATCATGTTGGCCGAAACAATCGCGTCAGCGTGGTCGATGGGCCATTCCGCCGCCGTGACGTCGAGCCGAATCGGGGCCATCAAATTATCGCCCGTTATGGCGGCGAGACATTCAATCGCGCGGGGATCGATATCGCTGGGCCGCCAGACGAGCGGCGCCAGGGCGGCGGCGAAGTGCGCCGCATGGGTGCCATCGCCGCTGTTGGTTTCCAGGACGGTCCCAGTCGACGGCAGCACGGTTCGCAGCACGGCGAGGATGGGGTCTTTGTTGCGTTGCGCAGGCTTTAATGTCGTCATGGTTTGATTGGATTCTTTCTGGTGAATTTACACGCCGTTGTTTATGGATTACATCCGGGTGGCGGGGCCAGGAAATTCAACGATATGAATTTCTCGATCAGTACACTTGAAGGAATTACGGCATGTTGGCGAAATTAAAGTCGTTTCTGTTTGACGTGGACGGTCGAGCGAGCGGTCCTGCGGGCGTTTCGGGGCACACCCATGAGGAACTGCATCTGGCGGCGGGAGCCCTGATGGTCGAAGCGGCGCGGCTGGACGGCCATTTTGACGATGACGAGCGCGCTAAAATTCATGACGTTTTGCGGAACCGATTCGACCTGGATGAAGACTCGACGGCGACCCTGATTGGCGCGGCGGTGGAGGCGGCGGACAATATTCCGGAAATCTTTGGATTCACCCGAACCATCCGACAGCATTTCACGCATGAAGAACGCATTGAAATGATGGAAATGTTATGGGAAGTTGCGTATGTGGATGGAAAACTTCATGATTACGAAGCTAGTTTATTGCGTCAGATAACAGGCCTTTTGTATGTCACCGATCGGGAAAGCGGCGCTGCGCGGAAACGCGCCCAGGGTCGTCTCGGCCTGGCGGAAGGGCGATAACGCGGGACGAGCGGTTGGCATCTACGAGAATATTACATCCTTGGAAACACTACTGATTTAAACGAAGAGAGAGGTTCGTATGACCTATATTGTCAATGAGGCCTGCATCAAGTGCAAACTGATGGACTGCGTGGAAGTCTGTCCGGTGGATTGCTTTTACGAAGGCGAAAACATGTTGGTGATCCACCCGGACGAATGCATCGATTGCGGCGTCTGCGAACCGGAATGCCCGGTGGAGGCGATTGTGCCCGACACCGATGGCGACGCCGAGGCCTGGTTGGAGCTGAACCGGGATTATTCGGAGAAATGGCCGAACATCACCCGCAAGGGCGAATCACCAGCGGATGAAGCGGATTTCCGGGAAGAAACCGGCAAGTTCGACAAGTACTTCAGCGCGAATCCCGGTACCGGAGGCTGATTTAAGACCACCGGGGCGCGCCGGGCGACCGGCGTCCTTGGTGCTGACGGTTCGCCGGGGTGGTTACGATCCAGCCGGGCCGGAGTCGATAACGGAAGGAGTTCGTTTCATGAGTACGTCCGCGTTGTCGCTAAGACCGAACAATCACATGAAGTTCGGAATTTTTCTGGCCCCGTTCCACACGGTTCAGGAAAATCCGACCCTGGCGATTGAACGCGATCTGCAGTTGTTGCAGCACCTCGATGGGCTGGGCTACGACGAGGCGTGGATCGGCGAACATCATTCCGGCGGCTACGAAATTATCGCCTGTCCGGAAATGTTCATCGCGACCGCCGCCGAACGGACCCGGCATATTCGCCTTGGCACCGGGGTTGTCTCCTTGCCCTACCACCACCCCTTCACGCTGGCGGGCCGGATGACGTTGCTGGATCATCTAACCCGGGGCCGCGCGATGTTTGGCGTCGGACCGGGCGCGCTTGTCGGCGACGCCTATCGCATGGGCATCGATCCGGAAAATCAGCGCCGCATGATGAACGAGTCCCTGGACGCGCTGGTGGCGTTGCTGGACGGTGAAACCGTCACCATGAAGACGGACTGGTTCGAATTGAAGGAAGCGCGCATTCAGGTGCCGCCCTTTCAGCGGCCAAGAACGGAAATGGCGGTCGCGAGCGCACGGTCCCCGTCGGGCGCACTGGCGGCGGGCAAACACGGACTTGGCATGCTGTCGATTGGCGGCACCAGCGATGAGGCGCTGGCCGCACACGCCAACAACTGGCGCATGTGCGAAGAAGCGGCGGCGGAAAATGGTAAAACCGTTGATCGCGAAAACTGGCGCCTCGTCACGCTGATGCATATCGCGGAAACCCGCCAAAAGGCGCGGGACAATGTTGAGTATGGTCTTGAAAACTTCGCGAAATATTTCCGCGAAATCGCGACCTTCCCCATCGTGCCGGCGGGCATCGACAATCCGTATGAATATCTGACGGAAAATAAAATGGCGCTGATTGGCACGCCGGACGACGCCATCCAATACATCGAAACCTTGCTGGAGGGATCAGGCGGTTTCGGGTCGTTGATGCAATTGGCGCACAACTGGGCCGACTGGGAAGGCACCAAGCGCAGCTACGAATTGCTCGCGCGCTACGTGTTCCCGCATTTCCAGAACAGCAACCAGCTTCGCGACATCAGCTACGATTACAGCCACAAAAACCGCGATGTGTTCGTTGGCAGAGCGGCCGATGCGGTTCAGTCGGAAATCGACCGCTACAAACAACGCAAGAACGACGCTGCGGATTAGGCGAAACCATGGTCCGGCGGCGTCAGGCGCATTTGGAATAGCCGCACGCGTTACACAGATGGCAGCCTTCCTGATGGATCAGGCTTAAACCGCCGCATTTCGGGCACTGACGTTGATCCATCGCGGATCCCGTCCTCGTCCCCCCGGGCGCCGCACCTGTCTCTGGCAGGAAGCCTGTGTCGATCATATGCTTTTCGATGACCTCGCCTATCGCGGCCAGCATGGACGGAATGTAGCGCCCGCCAAGCCATTGACCGCCGCGCGGGTCGAACACGGCCTTCAGCTCCTCGACCACGAAGGACACGTCGCCGCCGCGCCGGAACACGGCGCTGATCATGCGGGTCAACGCCACGGTCCAGGCGTAATGCTCCATATTCTTGGAATTGATGAAAACCTCGAACGGTCGTCGGCGGCCATCGCGCATGATGTCGTTGATGGTGATGTAGGTCGCGTGGTCACTATCGGGCCACCGCAGCTTGTGGGTCGCGCCGATCAGGCTTTCGGGCCGGTCCAGCGGCTGGGTCATATAAACGACGCCGTCTTCACTTGCGCTGAATGCGGTGGTGTTCGCTTCGCGCGGCGCCTTGGACTCCGCTACGGGCCGCAGGACGGACCCGGTGACGGCGTTCGGGCGATAGGTTGTGCAACCCTTGCAGCCCATGTCATAGGCCTGCATGTAAACCGCCGAGAACGCGTCGAAGCCGATATCTTCGGGGACGTTTATGGTTTTTGAAATCGAACTGTCGATATACTTCTGAACAGCGGCTTGCATGACCACGTGGTCGCCCGGCGCCAGGTCCTGTGCGGTCACGAAGTAATCGGGCAAGGGTGCGTCCACGCCAAACCGCCGCTGATACGCCCGGTAGGCGAAATCACTGAGCGTATCTTCCCAGCGCCCGCCGTCGGGCGTCAGCACGGAGCGTTCATGGGTCAGGCTGTAAACCGGTTCAATTCCCGATGACACATTGTCCGCCAGAAGCGAGATCGTGCCGGTCGGCGCGATGGATGTCACCAAAGCGTTGCGAATTCCGTCCCGGGCGATGCGGTCGCGCAATTCGGAGTCCAGCGTGGATAGGGCGCCCGACGCCAGATAGGGGCCTGCGTCGAAAAGCGGGAACGCGCCTTTTTCCGCCGCAAGTTCGATGGACGCGCGGTAGGCGTGGCGACGAAGCGCCGCCATCCAGCGTTCGGTCAGGGCCACGGCGTCCGCCGCGCCGTAACGCGCGCGGCACATGATTAAGGCGTCGGCGAGCCCGGTGACGCCCAACCCGATGCGGCGCTTGGCCAAGGCTTCACCGCGTTGCTGGTCGAGCGGGTAGCGTGAAATGTCGATGATGTTGTCGAGCATCCGGACCGCGACCGTGACGACCCGCGCCAAGGTTGCTTCATTGAGCGCGGCGCGATCGGTGAAGGGATGATCGACGAGGCGCGCCAAATTCACCGATCCAAGGTCGCAGGCCCCGTAGGGTGGCAAGGGTTGTTCGCCGCACGGGTTTGTCGCGCCAATGGTTTCGCAGTACTGCAGATTGTTTCGTTGGTTGACGCGGTCGATAAAAATCACGCCGGGTTCCGCGTAGTCATAGGTCGCTTGCATGATTTGGCGCCACAAATCGCGCGCCTGAACGGTTTTGTAGACGCGTCCGTCGAAAGATAGCGGCCAGTCCGCGTCCTGTTTGACGGCGTCGATGAAGGCGTCGGTGACCAGCACCGACAGATTGAACATGCGAAGCCGTTCCGGTTCCCGTTTCGCTGCGATGAACGCTTCAATATCGGGGTGGTCGCAACGCAGGGTCGCCATCATGGCGCCGCGGCGCGACCCGGCGCTCATGATGGTCCGGCACATCGAGTCCCATACATCCATGAAACTGAGCGGACCGGAAGAGTCGGCGCTGACGCCATGAACGCGCGCGCCCTTGGGCCGCAAGGTCGAGAAGTCATGACCAATGCCGCCGCCTTGCTGCATCGTCACGGCGGCTTCCTTGAGATGGTCGAAGATGCCGCCAAGGTCATCGGGTATTACCCCCATAACGAAACAATTAAACAAAGTAACGCGTCGTCCCGTTCCGGCCCCGGCAAGAATTCGACCGGCGGGAAGGAAATGAAAACCCGATAACGCGTCCTGAAATTGCTTGGTCCAATACTCCCGGTTTGTTTCCGGTTTGGCGATTGCGGCGGCGACTCGCAGCCAGGTGTCTTCGATAGTCTTGTCCACAGGAACGCCGTCCGCTGTCTTGGCGCGGTATTTCAGGTCCCAGATATTTTGAGCGGCGGTGGTTTCAAACGCCATGGCGTCTACTCCCAACAATATCTTGAATTGCGTCTTTGGCGGAATAATCCATAAAATATCAGCAAATTCAATAAATTATAGAGTAAAAAAGACGAAGTCCCTCATCATGGGCGCCTTGGCGCCTAGTTCGATGGTCATATTGTGGACGATTTCGGGAATTTGGCCTAACAATTTGTTTTTTCGCCGTTTTGTGGGGTGGCGTTGGGCGCGGCAATGTTTTCCACATAGTTGTCCACAGGGGGGGCGGCGCGGCCTTGCGCTTCCGCCTCCAACCGCGCCGTCGCGGGTTCGATCCGGTCTTCGAGCGTCTTCATGAAATCACGCCGCGGCAATCCCGGCGGGATCGGCGGCAAAAATTCGACGGTGATCGTACCCGGGTATTTTTGGAATTTACGGCGCGGCCAAAACACGCCTGAATTCAAGGCGACCGGCACGACGGGGACGCCCGCGCTCTTGTATATCGCCGCGACGCCGGGCAGATAAGGGCGTTGCGCGCCAGGGGCCGTCCGCGTGCCCTGGGGAAACAGGACAATTGAACGGCCTGTCTTGAGAATTTCTACGGCGGTCTTCGCCATGATTTTTAACGTCGCGCCGCCGCCCTTCCGGTCGACGCCAATCATCCCGCATCGCCAGACATACCAGCCCCACAAGGGTATCCAGAACAATTCGCGCTTCAAGACATAGGCGCAATCGGGCACCAGCACCTTGAAGGCGATCACGTCCCAGGCGGATTGATGTTTGGCGGCGTAAATGACCGGCCCGTCCGGACGATGTTCGGCGCCTCTGATTTCGTGGCGGATGCCCGGCACGATCCGGACAATGACCATCATGGCGCTCATCCAGCTTTCCGTGATTTTTGAAAACACGGCGCGGGGCAACACCATGAAAGGCAGATAGAACAGGCACATGAGCGCCGTAACGACATAAAACAGGAAGGCGAACAGGATAGAACGGAACATGGGTGTTACGGCTTTTTGAAAGTAGAAAGGAAATCGATGATGGGACTGACCAGAATGCGCGCGTACGCGAACAAATATTTACTGTATTCCCCAAACAAAAAAAGGCCCGTGGCCGGTTTGCGCCACCATTGGTCAAGTGGCACATGCGGCGAGGATACCGGATGGGGCGTGATGGCGACCACGGGCAAGGCGTGCCGAAATTCCAACAAGCTGCGCGGCATGTGATAGTTCGCGGTCACTAATTGTAGTGAATTGCGACCTTCCGACTTCATCCAAGCTGCGGTTTCCACCGCATTTCCGCGCGTGTCGTTGGCGGCGTAACCAAGCGCGATGCAACAATCCAGCGCTTCGGGTTGATTGCGCGACAACCGCAATAATTGTTGCACGCCGACACCGGTATAGACGCCGGACACGAACAGCTTTGGCGCGGTGTTCGCCGCCAACAGCGCCAAGCCGGCTTCAAGCCGGAGGCTTCCGCCGGTCAACACCACGATCGCATCGGTATGGGCTGCGTTGGGGGCAGGCGGCTGTTTCAGGATTTGCATAAACCAAATAAACCCGAATCCCCACGCCAACATGACGGTGAGGCAGGCGGCGAAAAGAAGGCGTCGCCGCTGTCCGGCGCGGCGCCGGGCGGCATGCCCCCCTATGGCGCGTCGGGGTCGCATGAATTCACTATACCATACCGCTCAATGCTTGCATGACGATGCGTCGGGCGGTCCATTTTGCGATATAGGCCGAGGCGACAGGCAAGGCGGCGAGAATTGGCCAATGCCAGTACTGAAACGACGGCAACGCCGCGCCGTCCAGGTTCCCGGCCAGGGCGCTCAGTCCCAGAAGCGTCGCCACGCCCAACACGCCGCCCACGGCGCCGCCAATGAACCCCAGGCGCTGGGCGTGGCGCTGATATTGCCCGGCGATATAGTCGTCGGGGGCGCCGATCAGGTGAAGAACCTCGATAACATCGTGGTGTACGGCGAGCCCGCTGCGCGTTGCGAAAACGACGATGGTCACCGTGGTGACGCCGATGAGGGCGACCATGGTCAACGCGACGATTTGCAGCGACCGCAGAAACGTCACCAGATGGGCCCGCCAATACTGGTGATCGTCGATTTCCGCGCCCGGCGTCTTTTCCCGTAACCGCTGGGACAGGCTGTCCAGATCAGTCGTCTGATCCAGGGTCACGGCGATGAGACGCGGCAGGGGCAATTCGGCGATGTTGGCGCCGGTTCCCAACCATGGCTCCAGCATTGTCGCAATTTCCGCCAGTGGAATTGCATTGGCGGATTTAACGCCGGGTGTTTTCAAGAGGGTCCGGGTGGCCTGGGCCACCCTGGCGTCCAGTTCCGCAAGCGATTCGTTTTTTGTCGGCGTAACCTGCACGGTCACGGTTCCCGTCAGCCCCTGGCTCCACTCGTCGGCCATGGTTGCGACCAGCAAGCCGCCGGCCAGCGTCAACGTCGCCAGATAAACCATCAATGCGACGATCCAGGGCAGGATACGGACCGCCGGATTATCGGACAGGGGCAAGTCGCTGCGGGGGCCTATCATGTCACCTGCCCGGCTTCATGGTTTCGGCGCCGCCGGTCGCTGTGTGACCGAACCATTGTCGAGATGAAGTTGGGCGTGGCCGAATCGACCGACCAGGGGCTCATTATGCGTTGCGATGACGACTGTCGTTCCCATTCGATTCAATTCCTCGAATAGATACAATAGGCGCACCGCGATGGCGTCGTCGACGTTCCCCGTCGGTTCGTCGGCCAGCAAAAGGCGCGGTCGCGCGATGACCGCCCGGGCGATGGCGACCCGTTGCTGTTGACCGCCGGACAAGGTCGGCGGAAGCGCTTTTATGTGATCGGCGAGCCCCACCCATGTCAGCAATTCGGAAACATGCTTTTCCACGACGTCTTCGGTCGCGCCTGATACGCGCAACGGCAAGGCCACGTTGTCGAAAACATTCAAATGGTTCAGCAACCGGAAATCCTGGAACACAACGCCGATATTCCGTCTGATTTCAGGGAGTTCCTGGCGCGTGACCGATGTGACGTTCCTGCCGAACATGGTGACGAGGCCACGGTTCGGCCGGTTCGCCAGATACATGAGGCGCAGCAACGATGACTTCCCCGCGCCGCTGACCCCGGTCAGGAAGTTGAATGACGCTTCGGGCAGGGCGAAGCTGACGTCGCGCAACACTTCGGGGCCGGCGCCGTATCGAATGCCGACATTCTCAAATTGGACTACGCTGCTATTTGACGTCGCCACATGAAATCCGCGTTTGGGTCTTGCCGCCGGGGCGCGCCTTGACCTACCCTGACCGAGCGTCACATTTACATGGAAGGCGCATCCGCGTAAAGCTGGGAACCTTGCGTTATGCGGATAAGTTTCTTATAAAAGGCTAAATTCCACAGGCGCGCATGCATGCTAATTTCCTGCCCGAACTGTACTGCGCGATTTAAGATCAAAGCGGAACTCCTTGGCGACCAGGGGCGCAATGTAAAATGCGCCAAATGCGAGCATCGGTGGTTCGCCACCCCTGACGCCTTGCTTCCGGAAACGAGCGCCGCTTCACCGCCAGCTGCGGCGGCGCCTGAACAACCAACTCCCGCACCACAGCCGGAACCGCCAACGCCTGCGCCGCCGCCACCCGCGCCACCCCCTCCTGCGCCGCCACCTCCCGCGCCCGCGCCGCCGCCGGAACCGCCGAAGCCGCCCCCACCCCCGCCAACCGAAATGCCCGGTGGTCTCGGTGATTCGCCACCGCCTATACCGACCGAGGAACAGATTGCGCAGTTCCAGATGCGCCCGGCTTCGAAAAATCGATCCATGCTCGTTTGGTGGGCCGTGTTGGGCGTCTTGATCGTCGCTGTGGTTGTCGGCGGGTTTGCGTTCCGCAAGACCATCGCGGTCCTGTATCCGCCGTCGAACAAGCTGTTCATGGCGATTGGAATTCCCGCCGATACGCTGGGGTACGGGTTGAACATTCTCACACCCAAGACCATCGCAAGGCTGGATGGAAAGGATCGGGTGTTGTCGATCAAGGGTGAAATTGAAAACACCCAAAGCAAGGTCGTCGATATACCGCTTTTGCGTGGCGCGGTTCGCAACACCGCGCAGGAAGACCTGTATGTCTGGACCTTCAAGGCGGACGACGCGCGCATACTGCCGGGTGAGAAAGTCATTTATTCGACCGAAGTCCGTAACCCGCCACGCGGCGGCACGGGCTTGAACTTCACCTTCACCAAGGTCGAGGAAGCCGCCGCCGATCCGAAAATGAAGCAGGGCGATTCGAAGGAGATGAAACCGGACGCGAAAAATCCCCGGGGCTCATTCCCGAAAGGGGCTGCGCCAAAAGCGACCGCGCCGAAGATGACCCCATCGGACAAGAAACCCGCCGGACAGGACACCCCCGCCAAGCATTAATGCGCCGAAGTTCCCCAGGGCGCGTTAAAATTCCCGTAAAAGCCGTTTGATATAGTCGCGTTCCGAACGGGGGCGGGTGCGTTCACCGGCGCGCCGACGCAACTCATCGCGAATTTCACGCGACTGTTGTAAATCGCTTTTATCGGGAATGGCGACAAAGCCCGTATTCGCACCCTGTGCGTCGCGATTCATGGACCGCCCGAACGGGTCGCGTTCACGCGCCCGCGCGCCTTGGGCCCGGCCCTGGCCTTGTCCGGGGTTCTGGTTCGCTTGTTGTTGAAGTTGCTGCATCGTGGCCTGCATGGCTTGCTGCAAGGCGTCCATGACGCGGGTTTGCGCCTCCACGGACCGTCGGGGCTGGCTTTTGCGCAGGGCGCGGGTCGATTTACGCATTTCCTGTTCGGCTCGACCGAAGGGTCTTGGGACTCCGCCTGTCATTTCAGCGATGCGCTGCATCAATTCGCCGAGCCTTCGACG
>JABJJH010000615.1 GCA_018660965.1 Rhodospirillaceae bacterium
CCAACCGGGTCGCTCTTGGAGACATTCTCAATACGATCTTCGGAACGGACACGCGCGCCCACTGGATTGAAAAACTGGCGGACGCAGGCATTCCAGCTGGTGAGGTTCGGGAAGTCGATCAGGCCTTGGAGTCGATGGAGGTCGCCGCGCGCAATTTGGTGATGGCGCAGGCGCATCCGGTCCACAACGATCTGCGCGGCATTCGCTCGCCGATGAATTTTTCCGAAACCCCGGTGCGCGATCCGGTCGCGGCCCCCGACCTTGGCGCGGATACGGAACCGGTCTTGCGCGCCATCGCCGGATACGACGACGTGGCCGTCGCCGCGATGCGCGACGCCAAGGCGATACCGTGATGAACCCATGCTGACTCGTATTGACCCGGCGGAGCGGGACTATACAGTTGGGACGGCAAGCCGCATTAAACCCAATTTATTATGAGGAAATGACCGTGGAGCCATCAATCAACATGCCTGACACCTGGGATATGGAAGCCGACATAATCGTTGTCGGATTTGGCGCCGCCGGGGTTGCGGCCGCCGTCACCGCGCATGAACTGGGTGCGGACGCGCTGATCCTGGAAAAAGCGCCGGAAGGTCAGGAAGGCGGCAATACGCGCGTCGCGGGACAGGGATATCTGAACACATCGTCGGCGGACAGCGCCATCGCGTACCTGACCGCCTTGTGCGGGCCTTACACGGTGCCGGAAACGATGATCCGCGTCTGGGCGGACGAAATGGGCAAGAATAACGATTGGCTGACCAGCGTCGGCGGCGACCCGCAAGAACATCAACATCCGCCCATGGGCATCGAATTTCCCGACCTGCCGGGATCGGACTGCGTGCATAAATTCCACGACGGGCCGACCTATGGTTACTCCTACACGTGGTTCCGGTTCGAGAGTCTGGTGAAAGAACGCTCGATCCGGGTGTGTTACGAAACGCCGGGACGGTCGCTGATCCAGAACGGCGCGACCGGGGAAATCGTCGGCGTTCGCGCGGAACAGGACGGACGGGAAATTTGCGTGAAGGCGCGCAAGGGCGTGGTGCTGACCTGTGGCGGGTTCGAGAACAACCAGCAAATGATTCAGGACTATCTCGGCTTGCCCTATTGCTACACGTCGGGCTCCCCCTACAACGAAGGCGATGGGGTCTCCATGGCCATGGCGGTTGGCGCCGACCTTTGGCACATGAACAATTTCGCCGGTCCGTCCATGGCGCTTAAGGTGCCCGACTGCCCCACTACGTTTTCCATGCAGGCATTGCATTACAGCAAGGAGCCCGCCGGCGGCATGATCGTTGTCGGCCCGGATGGGCGCCGGTTCACGGACGAAAAGTTCAAGACCCGCCACGGTAAAATTCCGGGCAACGGAACCTGGAAGGCCATGCCGACGCCCTGTCCGATGCATATGATCTTTGATGATACGATGATGTCTTCGGGCCCGCTTTATGACGGTGAACCCAGCCATGGCTGGACCCAGGTCGTCGAACGACCCGAATGGAGCGACGACAACAGTGCGGAGTTGAAAAAGGGCTGGATTAAAAAATCCGACACGCTGGCGGGACTCGCCGAGTCGATTGGAATCGACCCCGGGGTGCTGACAGACTCTGTTGAACGCTGGAACCGGGATGTCGATGCGGGGGCGGACACGGAATTTGGCCGGACCTTGATGTTTGAGGGGGTCCGACAAGGGCCTTTCTACGCCATGGAGCTGTCGCCATCGATGCTGAACACCCAGGGCGGCCCCCGGCGCAACGAAAAAGCGCAGATCGTCCGACCGGACGGCGCGCCGATCCCCAGGCTTTACAGCGCGGGCGAACTCGGCTCCATTTACAGCTATCTGTATCAGGGAACGGGTAATATTGGCGAGTGTCTGGCGTTTGGCCGCATCGCCGCCCGCAACGTCGTGGCGGAGACGCCCCTGAATTAGACTTCACGATTGGATGCATCGCGCTACGTTAATGTGCGGCAGAGTGGGAAGACGGAGAAAATCATGGGCTTGAACACGATGTATGAAGCGCCGCGCCAGAGCGGAAGGCCGGGCGAGACCGTCGTCACCAGCACCTGCGGGCATAATTGCGGCGGGCGCTGCGTCGTCAACGCCCATGTCGTCGATGGCCGCATCGCGCGCATTTCCACCGACGCCCGGCCTTGGGAATCCGACCATCCGCCATTGCCCGCCTGCGCGCGCGGCGTTGGTCAGATCGAGCGCGTTTATCATCCCGACCGGCTGCGCTATCCCATGCGCCGCACCGGGCCGCGCGGATCGGGCCAATACGAACGCATCACCTGGGACGAAGCGCTGGACGAAGTGGCGCGGCAATTGGTGCGGGTGCGTGAAACCTA
>JABJJH010000633.1 GCA_018660965.1 Rhodospirillaceae bacterium
ATTATATGGGACGAAATGCAGGATCTGAATCACACTAGTTTCAATAAGTTGGTGTGCTGATTCACGAGAAATTCAAGGGTATGAATTTCTCGATCAGGACACTAGACTTTGCGGGCCCGCCACCTAATATAATGGTCCTGCACCATTTAGATGAAGTGGCGGAAACTCAATGTACGAAGCGGTGACGCGGGACATAAAGGTGACGGTGGAACCGGACTATCTGGAGAACCAGTCGTCGCCGACCGACGATCATTACGTCTGGGCGTACCATGTTCGCATCGAAAACGTCGGCGGTGAAACCGTACAGTTGCGGACCCGTTATTGGCGCATTACCGACGCTTTGGGACATACCCAGGAGGTTCGGGGGCCCGGCGTTATCGGCGAACAGCCGGTTCTGCCACCGGGCGAAAGTTTCGAGTACACCAGCGGCACGCCGCTGTCCACACCGTCCGGGATCATGGTCGGCACGTATCGGATGGAGGCGCCCGACGGCGATTCGTTCGACGTCGATATCCCGGCGTTTTCGCTGGATAGCCCGCATCAACCGCGAAGCTTCAATTAGGCCGCCCCTCGGAAGGGGCGCGTAGGAGAATATTGTGAATCCACCTGAAGGCGCAACGTCAAGCGCGGCGCGGACATTGGACGGCGGCGAGGCTGCGCCATCCAGCGAACGCCCGACAAGAACCGAAGCCGAAGCTGCGGTGCGGACATTGCTGCGCTGGTCCGGCGACGACCCCACGCGTGAAGGGTTGCTCGATACGCCGGCGCGCGTCGCCCGGTCCTACGAGGAGTTTTTTGCGGGTTATGGGATCGATCCCACGGCGGATCTGGAGCGCACCTTCGAGGAAACGGAAGGTTACGACGAAATGGTCGCGCTTCGCGATATCCGCTTCGAATCGCATTGTGAACACCATATGGCGCCGATTATCGGGAAAGTGCATATCGGGTATCTGCCCGACCGTCGCGTGGTGGGCATCAGCAAGCTGGCGCGTGTCGTGGACGCCTATTCCAAGCGTCTGCAAATTCAGGAAAAAATGACGGCGCAAATCGCAAACACCATCGAAACCGTGTTGAAGCCGAAAGGCGTCGCGGTCGTGGTTGTGGCCCAGCACCAATGCATGACGACGCGCGGCGTTCATAAACCTGGCGTGTCGATGGTGACCAGCCGTATGTTGGGCGCTTTTCGGAATAACCCCGCAACGCGGCGGGAATTCCTGGCCGCGATTGGCAATCCGGTCAGCAGCGCCAGCTGACATCTCCGCCCGCCCTTTCGGAACATGTGGTTGAAACGGGACTCTGGACAAATGTGGCCGATCCGCCAATCATGCGGGGGATTCACCGTCTGGTGCGGCGCGCAACGAAAACGCTTGGGGTTCCAAATCGTTCGGTTGGGCCGTTGACGGTGCGCAACAACGCCGATTGGCTACTGTGATCGATTTTCGGCCCATTCTATTCATCACTGGCGTTTTGATGTCGACCCTGGCGGTCGCGATGTGTTTGCCCGCCATCTTCGACGTCACCGTCGGCAATCCGGACTGGCAGGTGTTCGCGCTGGCGGCGGCGCTGACGCTGTTCATCGGCGTGATGCTGGTTTTGATGACCCGGGGGGACGTGCGGAACATTTCCATCCGCCAGGCGTTCGTTTTGACCACCGTGGTTTGGGTGGTGATCCCCAGTTTCGCGGCGTTGCCATTGGCGTTCGCGGATTTGAAGCTCAGCTACACCGATGCGTTTTTCGAAGCGATGTCAGGGCTCACGACGACGGGATCGACAGTCATGCTTGGGTTGGATTTCACGCCGCCTGGCATTTTGTTGTGGCGCGCGCTTCTGCAATGGCTTGGCGGGATCGGAATTATCGCCATGGCGATTGCGATTTTGCCGCTGTTGCAAGTCGGTGGGATGCAACTGTTCCGCATGGAGTCGTCCGACACATCCGACAAGGTGATGCCGCGTACGACCCAGATCGTGACGTATATCAGCGTGTTGTACCTGGCGCTGACGGGGCTGTGCGCATTGTTGTACTGGTTTGGCGGCATGTCCGGGTTTGATGCGATCACCCATGCGATGACGACGATTGCGACGGGTGGATTTTCGAACCATGACGCGTCCATCGGGTTTTTCAAAAGCCCGGTTATCGACGCGACGGCGACGGTGTTCATGGTGATCGGCGGCATGCCGTTCGTTTTATATTTGCAAGCAATTCGCGGCGCGCCCGCGCGGTTGATTCGCGACAGTCAGGTACGCTGGTTTCTGGTCATCGTTTTTATGTCGATTATAATCATGTGGTTTTATCGCGCGGGTGTCGTCGAGGATTCGGCCTTGGCCAGGCTGCGCAGCGTCGCCTTCAACGTGGTGTCGGTCATCACCGGAACCGGTTACGCCACGGAAGATTACAGCGCCTGGGGGCCGTTCGCGGTCAGCGCGATGTTTTTTCTGATGTTTGTCGGCGGTTGCGCGGGGTCGACGACATGCGGCATCAAGATCTTTCGCTTCCAGGTGCTTTACGCCACGGCGAAAAACCAGATGCATCGATTGCTGCAGCCGCACGGCGTGTTCATTCCGTATTACAATCATCGCCCGATCCCTGAATCGGTGACCGAATCGGTGATGGGCTTCTTTTTTCTCTACGCGCTGGCGTTTGCGGTTATTGCGATGTGCCTCGGTCTGCTCGGGTTGGATTTTCTGACCGCGGCGTCCGGCGCCGCCACCGCAATTTCAAATGTCGGGCCGGGTCTGGGGCCGCGTATCGGGCCGTCGGGGACCTTCGCCACCTTGCCCGACACGGCGAAGTGGCTGCTGTCGTTCGGCATGTTGTTGGGCCGATTGGAGCTGTTTACGGTGCTTGTCCTGCTGGTCCCGTCGTTCTGGCGGAAATAACAGCTAGTGTCCTGATCGAGAAATGCAATTTTATGAATTTCCCGTGAATCAGCACACCAACTTATTGAAACTAGTGTGGTTCAGATCCTGCATGTCGTCCCATATAATGGGACGAACTTCAGAACCATCACACTAGTGGGGGAGGGTCTTAGTGACCCCCACCATGGCATTCCGGTGATTCCATGATTTGTTCGCCGCGCGCCGTCCATTCGTCCGGCGTCAGGGTCATCATGGACAGGGCGTGGATATCGTCGCGCAGTTCTTTTTGTAGAATGCCGTTCACCGTCTGGTGACGTTTGACGCGAGGTTGACCATCGAATTGGTCGGACACGACGACAACCTTGAAGTGGGATTCCGATCCCGGCGGCACATTATGCATGTGGCTTTCATTGATAACGTCCAGATGGGCGGGGATCAGCGCGGTTTGGAGTTTTTCGGTGATGGTTTGCTGGATAATCATGACGGTTCTTTCAGCGATTGCCAAAGGGATGTTTAGGCCAAAGGGATGTTCAGGGCAGAACGAACGCCGCTAAATTCTTGCGAATCTGCGCGTCCAGGGTGCGGTCGAATGTTTTCATGGCCCGTTCCATGATCTCGAACCAGACGGCTTCGCGTTCGTTCAGATTGATGTCCTCGGGCACCGTGCGTTTATGCGTGGCGCGCGCGCTGGCTTCGGCTTTCAGGCGCCGGTTCGGATCGACGGCCTTGATCGTCATTTCCACGGCGACGTCGTAACGCCAGGCCTGATCGGTCTTGAAGGCGCCCGTGACGCCGCCTTGCGTCTTCAGCTTTGTTTCAGTCGCCGACGCGTCGCGGATGGTTATGCGCGCTTCGCCGGATTTTCCAACGGCGCGCAACCGGTCGCGTATCCAGTTTTCCATCGCCGTGACGGGCGGCGTCGGAAAATCATGTCCGACCTGCGGCGTCGTAACGGACGGTTGATAGCGCGGTTCATAGCGAATTCGCGCGACATCAAGGTTGATCGGCGTCAAATGCTTGAACGTGATGTCGGAATACCGCCGCGGGTCCGTCGTCGCGGCGCACCCCGTCAGCAACAGCGCGAGAAAGGCGCATGAAATGGCCTGTTTGAGGATGGTGGGGGCGATGCGGCGCATGGCTCTAATATTGTTCCTAATTATGGCGTAATCAAGGAGAGGGTTATGTCGGCGTGGCCTCAGGCGCATCGGGCGCGCCGGGTAAACGAAGGTCGCGCAGGGCGGCTTCGTCGAAGATATGCGTAGCGTTGCAAAACTGGCAGGTCACGGTGACGGCGCCGTCGACGGTCATCTCGCGCAGTTCTTCGGGCGTCAACATGGCGACCGCCGCCGACATGCGATCCGGGGAGCATTTGCAGGCGAACGCGATGGGTTTGGGGTCGAACACCCGCACGCCATCTTCGTGAAACAAGCGGTACAGAAGCTGGTTGGCGTTCAGCGACGGTTCCACCATTTCTTCCGGTGTGCAGCTTCCCATCAGGATAACGGCGCGGCGCCATGCTTCCTCGGCGTCGTCCTGCGTCATTGGGTTTTCATCTTCGGGCGAACGTTGCAGGATCAAGGCGCCGCCACGCCAGCACCCATTATCGTCCCGCGCGACCGACAGCTTCACGGCCGTGGAAAATTGATCCGACGTTTGAAAATAATGATGCACGCATTCGCCAAGGGTCGCGCCGTCAAGATCGACGATACCCTGATAGCGTTCGGCGGCGGGGCCCTGATCGACTGTGAGCGCCAGATACCCGGCGCCAAGAAGGCGTGGAATCGGCGCGGTTTCGATAGCGTCGAAGTCCGGCAGGTCGCCTTCGACTTGCGCATACCCGCGAACGTCGCCGTCGCTGGTGGCGTCGGTGACGATCATGCGCACCGGACCGTCGCCCTTGGCCTGCAAACTGAACGTACCTTTGAACTTCAACGCCGCCGCCAGTCCCGCCGTAAGGGTCAGGCACTCGCCCAGAAGCGTGGCGACCGGGTCCGGATAGTCCTGCGCCTTCAAGGGTTGGTCGAGCGCCGCCCCCAATCGGACCAGTCTGCCATGCAGCCCCGACGCTTCGATCCTGAACGGTTGTATCAAATCGTCCTGGCGCGTCGCGGCGCCGGATTGGTTGGTCACGTAAGACACCTGATTACGAAAGACACTCAATCATGACAAGCACCAGGCCAAAATACCCTTTTGCGCGTGCAGTCTGTTTTCGGCTTCGTCCCAGACGACGGATTGCGGCCCATCAATGACCGACGCCGTGACTTCCTCGCCGCGATGCGCC
>JABJJH010000448.1 GCA_018660965.1 Rhodospirillaceae bacterium
CGCGTTTTTCCAGCCACGCCATTTGCGCGGGCAGAACCACCAGCATGGCGATCAGCATATAGGCGATCGAAATCGTCAGGAGTTGACCCATGCTGACCATGCCCCGATGTCCCGACGCCATAAGGCTGCCGAAGGACGCCAGAGTCGTCAGGGCGCTATACAACACCGCGCGCGGCGTGCTGGAGCCCCGCAACGACGCCGCTGTTTGGCCCCGCATGACAAGGTGAACGCCGCTCGCCACGCCCAGGCCCAGCAACAGCGGCAGGACGATGACGTTGGCGAAATTGAACGGTAGTCCGAACACCACCGACGTTGCGATGGTCAGAACCGCCGCCAGGGCGAGCGGCCCCAAAATCAGCAAAACACGCCCGGCCCGGCGCAACACAACGAACAACACCACCGCGATCAGCGCCAGCGCGATCACCGTCGCTTCCCAGAACGCCCCGACCACGACGCGGCCCGCCTCGCTAATGGTCACCGGCGCGCCGGACGCGCGCGGCTGGGCGGCCAGCACCGCCTGGGCGAAGGCGCGGATGGCGTCATTGTCGACCAGAGGCCGCGCCGGCCGCACCTGAACGCGCGCGGCGCCGGAAGGCGACACCCAATCGCGGCGCAGGCGATCCGGAATATCTTTCAGCCCAACCGCATTCACCGACAAAAATAATCGTAAATCTTCAAGCGTCACCGGCAGATACCCGGTCAACCGCGTTTCCAGTTCTGCAAGGTCCGGATTGCTTTCCCCAAGCCGGTCCATCGATTGGCGCAGACGAACGAACGCCGGCTCATCGCGCCCCGACAGGGCCGAACGCAACGCATCGAACGCGCCACGCCGCGCTGATTCGTCCAACGGCGGAGCGTTGTCGTCCGGACGCCCCAACGCGGGGGCCAGAAAGAACGCCATATCTTCGATAATACTAAGCTTTTCGGCCTGATTGCCGGGCACGAAACTCGCCAAGGTCACCACGTCGCCGACAAGCGGCAATTTCGACAGCCGCGCCGCTTCCGCCGTCGCCGCATCCAAATCCCGCGCCAGAACGTCAATGGAATAAGGCGCCGTTCGAGGATCGTCCGCGAGATCGAGGAAAGCGGCCATCGATTCGCTTTCCGGATCCTTCAGGTTCAGCGGATTAAAATCGAACCTTAGCTGCCATGACGCGACCGCCGCGACGGCGCCAACCCCCAAAGCGACGGCGAGAACAGGGATGCGGATTCGAGAAACATCAAACCTGCCCGCACCCCTGCCCGACCGGGGCGCGAACCCGCCAACACCCTTTCCAAAGAGCGCGAGCAGCGCCGGCAAGACGGTCAAATTGGCGAACAGGGCGATGAACATGGCGCAACCCGATATCAGCCCCAGTTCCGCCAATCCTTTGTAATCGGTCGGCAAGAACGACAGGAACCCCACCGCCGCGCAGACCGCGCTTAACGTCAACGCCGCCCCGCAACCCCGCGCCGTTTCGGTGATCGCGGCGCGTCCGTCCAGGCCACCCGCCAGAGCTTCGCGAAATCGCAGGCAATAATGCAGACTGAAATCGACCGCCAATCCCACGAACAGGACCGCGAAGGCGACGGAAATAAGATTCAGATGGCCAATCGCCACCGCCGCGAACGCCGCCGTCCATATCAACCCGATGACAAGCGTCGCCAGGGACGCCACGATAAGACGCGCCGACCGCAAACCCAGCACCAGCAGCACGCACACCAGCGCCAATGACAGTATTCCAGCAGTCTTTCCGCCCAGTTCCACGCTTTCCAGTTCCGCCTGATCCAGCGCGACCGACCCCGTCAGGCGGACGGTCAATCCATTGGCGGGCGTGACGCCCCGCGCCGCCGCCAGAGTGCGAATTTCATTGATGGCGGCGGCGGCGGGCTTCAAACCGCCATAGTCGAGACGGGGCCGCGTCAGGATAATCCGCCGCGTGGACATTTTTTCGGTCAACAGCCCGCGCCACGACAAATTTGCGCGCGCGCCGCCGCGTTGCGCATCCATGACATCGGCGACGCGGTCCAGCAGCACCGACATATTATCCAACCCGGCGCCGTCATTGGTCGCGGCGAGGCGAATAATTTCGAACAACCCCGCAAGATTGGGCTGGTCCGCCAAGACCGCCAACAATGGTTCCGCCGCAGCCAGGCGATCCGCCAACGCCGCCAATGCCGCCGCGTCCAGGAACAACAACCCATGGCGTTTGAAGAACGGGTCGTCGTCAGGTTGGCTGACCGACTCGAACAGATCGGGTCGCGCCGCCAACGCCGTGGTTAAGCCGGCGGCGGCGATTTGCGCTGCTTCCGGATTCGGGCCGTCGATGACCACGACCAGCACGTCGGAATATTGCGGAAACGCGTTTTTAAAAGCCGCGTCGTTGCGGCGAAACGGCGTTGCGGCGTCGATCATATCCGTGGTGCTGGTGTTCATCGCCAGATTGCGCGCCGTATACACGGCGGCAAACCCCGTCAAAACCACGGCGGCCAGCACGACGACAAGGGCGAAGCGTTGAACCTGTTCGGTCCAGGCGCCCAAAGCGTTCGATACGGCGCGACCGAATTTGTCCGCGGACGCCCCGTTCAACTCTCTATCGTCCCGACCGTTCAATTCCGCCGCCCTTTCCAGCAATTGTTGTGATATAAGCGGTGTTTGGCGCAACCACCAGAAGGGATTAGCCACACATGACGGGCGCGGCGCGTATTTTCAAATCTGGCGTTGTTTTGATTTTTTGTCTGATGCTCTCGGGGACGTTCGTTTCGGGGGCGCCAATTGGCGGCGCGGTTGCGGCGGAAGCGGAACAATCCCCCCGGCAACGGATTGAACGGCTCAACGCCGTCCTCCTCGATGTTATGCAAAACGCCGATTCCTGGGGCTATACCGGGCGCTTCGACCGGCTGAACCCGTTATTGAACGAATTGTTCGACTTCAAACTCATGGGACGGGTCGCGGTCGGCGCTTATTGGAAATCGCTGGACGACGCCCAACGCGAAACGCTCGTGGAGTCGTTCGGTCAGCTCAGCATCGCGTCGTTCGCCGCGCGGTTCGATGGATATTCCGGCGAAAC
>JABJJH010000565.1 GCA_018660965.1 Rhodospirillaceae bacterium
CCGCCGACTTTTGAGGCGTTGAAGCCGCGTCTGGTTCAGGAGGCGGGGCAGGGCGTCGCCGTCGCCGTCATGAACAGGCTTGTTGAAACCGCGAAGGTCGAACGGTTCGCCTTGGATGGATCGCCAATGAAGAGCGCGCCGAAAGCGAAATAGACGGTCTTAACACAAGACAGGAACCTTGAGCATGAGCCAGCCGTCCCCGCTTGCGCCGGAGAAATTTCCGAACCTTCCCGCCGTGCCCGGTGTGGAAATTTCGGGCCTCCATGTCGGTTTGAAACCGACCAAGGGCGTTAAGGATTTGATGATGGCCCGCTTGGCGCGGGGAACGACCATCGCTGGCGTCTTCACGCAATCGAAATGCCCATCCGCGCCTGTCGATTGGTGCCGCTCGGTGATCGGGCAGGGAAGCGCGCGGGCGTTGATCGTGAATTCGGGCAACGCCAATGCGTTCACGGGAAACGCCGGGGATATCGTTGTGTCTGAAACGGTTCGTGCGGCGGCCAAGTTGTTGAAATGCCCGAAACGGGAAGTTTTTGTCGCGTCCACGGGCGTCATTGGCGTGCCCGTGCCGCCGGACTATATCGCCGGAAAATTGCCGCGCATGGTGAAAGCGTTGAAGCCAAAGCCTTGGCTAAACGCAGCGGAAAGCATCATGACGACGGACACATTCCCCAAGGGGGCCGCGCGCAAGGTTCGCATCGGTGACGCCGAGGTGTCTCTGGTCGGCGTTACCAAGGGGTCCGGCATGATTGCGCCGGACATGGCGACGATGCTGTGTTTTGTCTTCACCGACGCTAAAATTCCGGCGCGGGTGCTCCAAACCGCGATCAAGGCCGCCGCCAATAAGTCCTACAATTGCATCACCGTTGATAGCGACACCTCGACCAGCGACACGGTGTTGATGTGCGCCACGGGCAAGGGCGCGCGTCATGAGCCGGTGGTTACGGCGACGGATTCGCATTTCCGGGAATTTCGTCGAGCGCTGGATGACTTGATGATTGACCTCGCCACCCAGGTGGTTCGCGATGGCGAAGGCGCCCAAAAACTTATCACCATCGACGTTACCGGCGCCCAATCGGCCCAATCGGCGAAACGGATCGGTTTGTCGATCGCCAATTCGCCCCTGGTGAAAACCGCGGTCGCGGGCGAAGACGCGAATTGGGGGCGGATTGTCATGGCCGTCGGCAAGGCCGGGGAACCGGCGGACCGGGACCGACTGTCGATTTCCATGGGCGGCGTTCCGATTACTGAAAATGGAATCGTCCGGGAAGACTATGTGGAGGCGCCGGTCGCCGAGCATATGAAGGGACAGGCCATACATATCGGGGTCGATATCGGGCTGGGTCGGGGCAAGGCGCGGGTCTGGACCTGTGATTTGACGCATGGTTACATCACCATCAACGCGGATTACCGGTCTTAGTTAATAAAATGCAACAGGGTTGTTGGGACGAGAACGAACGAATGCCGGGCGCCATGCCCGTCGTCTTCGTCGTTGCGGTCGCGCTGATCGACGTCGATGGCCGCATCCTGCTGGCGCAACGACCGCCGGGCAAAAAAATGGCCGGGTTATGGGAATTTCCCGGCGGCAAGGTGCAATCCGGTGAAACGCCGGAAGCCGCCCTTGTGCGGGAATTGCGCGAAGAACTGGACATCGATACGCGGCGAAGCTGCCTGGCGCCCTTGACCTTCGCCAGTCACGCCTATGACGATTTCCACTTGGTCATGCCGCTTTACCTGTGCCGTGTCTGGCAGGGCACGCCGAAACCGGTCGAAGGTCAGGTTTTGAAATGGGTCCGCCCGTATGACATGGGCGAATTCGAAATGCCGGCCGCCGACCGTCCGCTCGTGGCGATGCTTCAGGATTTTTTGTAGGCCCTAGTGGTCTGATCGAAACGCTTGGCTCCCAAGTATTCGTGAACCAGCCCACTAACATATTGATCAGTTGCCACACTAGCCTCTCGGCTTTTCGCCTGCGGGCTGTTCTTCGGCGCCCAAGGCGTCGGCCAGCCGTTGTTCGGCGCTTCCCGGGCGCAACGGTTTTTGTTGCGACTCGTGTGGCGCCCAGCCGTGCAAATAGATGATTTCGAACGTCGCGTTAATCCGGTCATCGGGTCCGCTATAACGTTGCTGATACAACTCGGCGGCGCGCATGAACACGGAACGCCGCGTAAAGCGGCGAAGCCGTTCATGAACAGCGTTGGCCTCTCCCATGCCGCGAAGGTCCGCCATTAACCTGAACGCATTGTCGTAGGTCACATTGATGGTGTCGGAATCCGCAACTGGTATGGCGAACCCCGCGCGTTGCAGAAGCCCCGCCGCGTCACTGAGCGCGACCATCGGAGAAACACGGGGGCTGGCGCCGCCTTGCGCTTCGCTCTCAGCGGTCAGCAGGCATTCCCGCAACTCCACAAGCGTGTCGCCCCCCAATATAGCGGCAAGGAACAGCCCATCGGGTTTCAGGGCGCGTTGAATTTGGGTCAGCGCGCCGGGCAGGTCGTTCACCCAATGCAGCGAAAGGTTACTGAGGATAAGGTCGAAGGCGTTGTCAGCGAAGGGAAGTGTTTCTTCGTCCACGACCAAGTCGGCGTGCGGCGATTGCTGCGCCATACCAAAGGATACATCACCGCGCACCAACCATTCGACGCCCGATTTGGCGGGCAAAGCGCCGGTGCGCCGCCCAAGGTCGAGGGCGACGGGGAAATGTCGCTGAATGTCCCCCAGACGATCAATCAGACGGTCGGAGACTTCCCGGAACAGGAAATCGTGGCGATCAAAATCACGGCTCGCTCTGTCGCGTCGGCGGCGGAGAAGCTTTCGGTCGAATATGTCGCGGTTGTTCGTCATGAACCGCCAATATGGCGTTGGCGCCAGCGCAAGGCAAACATGAAGCCGTCAAGAGCATGCGTGGCTTGAGAGGCGGCGGGCCTTGTCCTAATGTTGGCATTCAACGATGGACGACGCCCATTTCGGTGTGTCGCCAATTTCAGGGAACCTAACCATGCCGAAGACAATTGACGCCGCCGCTTTACGCGATGCGATACTTGGCGATGATGAAATCGCGGTTTTCGATGTGCGCGAGGAAGGCGTGTTCGGACAATGCCATTTGTTGCGATCGATCAATGTGCCGTTAAGCCGGTTTGAGCTTTTATACGCCAAATTCGCCCCGCGCCCGTCCGTACGCGTGGTGTTGATGGACGATAATGATGGCCTCGCGGCGCGCGCGCGCGGCATTCTCGCCGCCGCAGGTTATTCAGACGTGGCCCTTCTTGAGGGCGGTGTTCAGGGGTGGGGCGACGCGGGCTTTGAACTTTTCAGCGGTCTTAACGTGCCCTCGAAAGTGTTTGGCGAACACGTCGAACACCATTGCGGGACGCCGAATATTTCGGCCGAAGACCTTAAGGCGAAACTCGATTCGGGCGAGAACATGGTCATCCTCGACAGCCGTCCAATGGATGAATACCACCGCATGAACATTCCCACCGGCATCGATTCTCCTGGCGCGGAACTCGCCTATCATGTCCGCGATCTGGCGCCTGACCCGGATACGCTGGTGGTCGTGAATTGCGCCGGGCGCACACGCTCCATCATTGGCGCGCAATCGCTAATAAACGCAGGGACGCCGAACAAGGTCATGGCGCTGACGAATGGAACGATGGGGTGGCATTTGGCCGGGTTTGAGTTGGAGAACGGATCGACCCGGACCTACGATCAAACGTCTGATGACGCGCTGGATTGGTCCCGCGCGGCGGCGGCGAAAGTCGCCTGGAAATACGGCGTTAAAACAGTGGACGCCGAAACAGTAGCGCAGTGGCGGAAGGAAACCGATCAACGCACGCTGTATTTGCTGGATGTGCGATCGCCGCAGGAATTCACGGCGGGTCACGCCGAAGGGTTCCAATCCGCGCCCGGCGGCCAATTGGTTCAGGCGACCGATGTGTATGTCGGCACCTACAATGCGCGTATTGTCGTGGGCGATGACTCAGGTGTTCGGGCGACAATGACCGCCCACTGGTTAATTCAAATGGGCTGGCCGGATGTGTTTGTTCTGGATGATGACATAACGACCTTGCCCCCGGCGTCCAATGCTGCGGCGCTCACGCCACGGGAGCTTGCGGCGATCCGGGTAGACGCTGTATCGCCGAACGAACTGGGCCAGGGTGGCGATGGGACGGTTGTTTTGGATGTGAGCGATAGCCTGTCCTATCGCGATGGCCATGTGCCCGGCGCCTGGTGGATTATTCGCGCTCGGATGAAAGATGATATTGCGGCGGTTCCGGCAGCGTCGCGTTACATCGTGACCAGCAGTGACGGGGTTCTGGCGCAGCTTGCCGCGGCTGACTTGCAGGCCTTGACCGATACGCCCATCGCCGTGCTGGACGGCGGGAACGAGGCCTGGGAGGCGGCGGCATCGACCATGGGGGAGGGGTATGAAAACCTCGCGTCCGCCCGCGAGGATATATTCTATAAACCCTATGATCGCGAAGGCTCGCCGGAAGAAGCGATGCAGCAATATCTGACCTGGGAAATCGCCCTGGTGGAACAGATCAAGCGCGACGGGACGCTCGTCTTTCCCCATTTCGACCCTTCATAGGCCATCGGCGGTGTCCAGCGACTTTGGAGCTTTGGCGGCGCCGGTGGCGCGGTCGATCCTGGATAATTTACTGCCGCCGCGTTGTATCGGGTGCGGCGCCATTGTCGAGGACGCCGGGCTATGCGGCGCCTGTTGGGGGTCCTTACGATTCCTGGGGTCTCCGGCCTGCCATTGCTGCGCCTATCCGTTCGAATACGAAATGCCGGGGGAAACCCTGTGCCCGGCATGTCTGCGGGAACGCCCAGAGTTCGACAGAGCCCGCAGCGTATTCGCCTATGACGATGCAAGCCGTTCGCTGGTTATTGAATTCAAGCATGCGGACAAGACCTTCGCGGCGCCGCCGTTGGCGAGCATGATGCGTCGCGCCGGGGGCGATTTATTGGCCGACGCCGGGGTGATCGCGCCGGTGCCGCTTCACCGTCGGCGATTGTTCGCGCGCCGCTATAATCAAGCCGCATTGCTGGCGTCGGCGCTCGCCCGGCAAACGGGCGCGCCGCTGGCGGTGGATTTGCTCGTTCGTCGCCGCCATACGAAGCCGCAGGGCCGGATGTCGCCGACGGCGCGGCGACGCAACGTCCAGGGCGCGTTTGGGGTGCGCGCCCAACGGAAGCCGTTGCTGGAAGGCAAGAGAGTTTTGCTGATCGACGATGTGTTGACCACGGGCGCCACGGTGGGGGAATGTGCGCGGGTGCTGCGTCGCGCGGGCGCCTCTGCGGTCGATGTGCTGACATTGGCGCGTGTCATAAGGCCCAGCCATTAGGCGCCTTTAGGGTTGTTTATAACGCGAATGAGAATAAATAATTGCCGAGTGAATATGGACGTGATGTTTGGGAGCCGATATGGCCAAGGTTGAAATCTACACGAGCCCGATTTGCGGGTTTTGTTCTCGCGCCAAGAGCCTGTTGACGAAAAAAGGCGTCGAGTTCGAGGAAATTGACGTCTTCATGGACGGTTCGCGGAAAGCCGAAATGATCCAGCGGTCGAATGGCGGGCGCACCGTGCCGCAAATTTTCATCGATGACCGCCACATCGGCGGCTGCGACGATTTGTTCGAGCGTGAATTCGATGGCGAACTGGACGCGCTTTTGACGGGCGCGCCGTAACGCGCTGGAGGTCGCCGTGAATCTGCGCGCCGCTTGTATTCAACTGACCTCGACCACCGAAATTGCGCGGAATATTGAACTGTCCACGGCGCTGGTGCGCGAGGCGCATGCGAAGGGCGCGCAATTTATTGGCATGCCGGAAGTCGTGAATTTATGCGACAAACGACCGGGCATGGGCGCGAAAGCGGCGTATGTCGAAGGCGAGGAACCCGCCTTGAAGGCCTACAGGGCGTTGGCTGCGGAGCTCGATATCTGGCTGCTGGTAGGGTCGCTGGTGATCAAGCTGGAAGACGATTCCCGCATGGCCAACCGGGGCTTTCTGATCGACCCTTCCGGCGCGGTCACCGCATCCTACGACAAGATGCATATGTTCGATGTCGATCTCGAAGGCGGCGAACAGTACCGTGAATCAAACAACTATCGGCCCGGCGACCGCGCGGTCGTGACGGACACGCCTTGGGGCAGGCTTGGGATGACAATTTGTTACGATGTCCGGTTCCCCTATCTGTACCGGGCGTTGGCGAAGGCGGGCGCTGGAATTTTGACGATCCCCTCATCCTTTGCCCGGACGACCGGAAAGGCTCATTGGCACACATTGTTGCGGTCCCGGGCGATTGAAACCGGATGCTATGTTCTGGCGCCCGCGCAATGCGGCGACCATGAAGATGATCGGCAGACCTATGGGCACGCCTTGATCGTGGCGCCGTGGGGCGAAGTCCTGGC
>JABJJH010000567.1 GCA_018660965.1 Rhodospirillaceae bacterium
CGCACACCAACTGGAGACGATACCATGAGTGATGCAAGCGTAATGCAAGCTGAGCTGAAAGATCGGGCCGGCAAGGGGGCCGCCCGAGCCACACGTCGCGCGGGCCGCGTGCCCTGCGTTGTCTATGGCGCCAAGAAATCCCCTGTCCTGATTTCGGTCGACCCCCGAGACGTCATGAAAGACCTGCATGCGGGTTCCTTCTTTTCGACCGTGTACGACATTGAAATCGAGGGTGTGACAAAGGAACGGGTCCTGCCCCGCGACGTTCAATTCCACCCCGTAACGGACACACCTCAACACGTTGATTTTCTTAGAGTTTCGGCGGCGACGCAGGTGACGGTCGAAGTCACCTGTAACTTCTTGAACGAAGAAGAGTCGGTCGGTCTGAAACGCGGCGGCGTCTTGAATATTGTCCGTCACGCTATCGAATTCGTATGTGCGGTCGATGCGATCCCGCAATCAATCGACATCGACCTGTCCGGTTTCGATATTGGCGATAGCATTCACTACAGCGCTCTCAGCATTCCCGACGGGGTTGTGCCGACGATTACCGACCGCGACTTCACCATCGCGACAATCGCCGCCCCGACCGTGGCTGAAGAAGAAGAAACCACGGACGAAGAAGGCGAAGAAGGCGTGGAAGGCGAAGGCGGCGGCGAAGGCGCCGGCGACGAGGAGACCACCGAGGAGTAATATCCGTGTTGCTTCTGGTCGGCCTTGGCAATCCAGGACCGAAATACGAAAAAAACCGGCACAACATTGGGTTCATGGCGGTGGACGAAGTCGTCCGCCGCCATGCCTTTGGTCCCTATCGAGCCCGATTCCAGTCCCTGGTCGCGGAAGGCGTTCTGGCCGGTGAAAAGACCCTGGCGATCAAGCCGACGACGTTCATGAACGAATCCGGCCGCGCGGTTGGCGAGGCGTTGCGGTTTTTCAAGCTGTCGGCCGACGACGTCCTGGTCATTCATGACGAACTCGACCTGGTTCCCGGCAAGCTGCGGGTTCGCAAAGGCGGCGGGTTGGCCGGTCATAATGGGTTGCGCAGCATCAACGCCCATATCGGACCGGACTTCCATCGCCTGCGCGTTGGCATTGGACACCCGGGCGACAAGAGCCGCGTGCACGGATATGTCCTGAGCGATTTCGCCAAAGCGGAGCTTACGCTTATGGATAAAATCGTCGACGCCATCGCGGAATCGGCGCCGAAGTTGGCGGCGGCTCAACACAGTGAATTCATGACCAAGGTGGCGCTCGATCTAGCGCCGCCAAAACTTAAAACCAATCCTTCGGAGACCTGACCCTCATGGGCTTCAATTGTGGAATCGTCGGCCTGCCCAATGTCGGCAAATCGACGCTGTTCAACGCCTTGACCAATACGGCGGCGGCGGAAGCGGCGAACTATCCGTTTTGCACGATCGAACCGAACACGGGCCGGGTATCCGTGCCTGATCCGCGCCTGGCGCGCCTTGGCGCCTTGAATCATTCGGTGCGGGAAATCCCGACCTACCTCGAATTCGTCGATATCGCGGGACTGGTGCGCGGCGCATCGAAGGGCGAAGGGCTGGGTAACCAGTTTTTGGGGCACATTCGCGAAGTGTCGGCGATCATTCATGTCCTGCGCTGTTTCGACGGCGGCGACGTCACCCATGTCGAAGGCGATGTCGATCCGGTTCGGGACGCGGAAGTGGTCGAAACCGAGCTTATGCTCGCCGACCTTGATAGCCTGGAACGGCGGTACGATCAGACGGCCAAGCGCGCGAAAGGCGCCGACGCCGAAGCCAGGCGCCAGGAACCCGTCATGGCCCGTGTGCTGGCGACCCTGCGCGATGGAAAGCCAGCGCGAACCGTCGAGGTTTCAGGCGAGGAACAACCCATTTTTCGCGCCCTGCAACTCATCACGGCGAAGCCCGTCCTGTACGCCTGCAACGTGGAAGAAGAAAGCGCGGCGACCGGCAACGCCCATTCCGCCCGCGTTGCGGAAATGGCCGCCGCCCAGGGGCAGGGTTGCGTTGTAATTTCCGCGGCGATCGAAGCGGAAGTGGCGATGTTGGACACTGACGAAGAAAAAGCTGAATTCCTGGAAACCCTGGGTCTGGCCGAAACCGGGCTGACGCGGATCATCCGTGAAGGCTACGCCCTTCTCGACCTCATCACGTTTTTCACCTCGGGTCCGAAGGAATCGCGCGCCTGGACCGTCTGGAAAGGCGCCACCGCGCCCAACGCCGCCGGCGAAATCCACAGCGACTTTGAAAAGGGCTTCATTCGCGCCGAAACTATCGGATATGATGACTTTATCGAATTCGATGGCGAACAGGGCGCCAAGGACGCGGGCAAGATGCGTCTTGAAGGAAAGGACTATATCGTCCGGGACGGCGACATCATGCTGTTCCGATTCAACGTATAACCAACATCAACGCGCAATCTGGGGGAATTTTTTACATGGGCACGATGATCAAGTTGACGGCGAGCGACGGTCACACGTTCGACGCCTACCGCGCCGACCCGGCGGGAACGCCAAAGGGTGGCATCGTTGTGATCCAGGAAATTTTCGGCGTCAACAAGCATATCCGCGAAGTCGCGGACAGCTACGCCGCCGACGGCTATCTCGCCATCGCGCCAGCCGTTTTCGACCGCCAGAAAACCGGCGTTGAACTTGGTTATGTCGGCGATGACGTCGCCGCGGGACGCGATTTGAAGGACAGCGCCAGCTACGACGACGCGGTCAAGGATTTGGAGGCCACGGTCGCCGAGCTTAAAAGCGCGGGAAAAATTGGCGCGGTTGGGTATTGCTGGGGCGGCACACTGTCTTATCTGTGCGGCACGCGGATCGACGATGTCGTCGCGTCGGTCGTGTATTACGGCGGTCAGATCATTCCCTTCAAGGATGAAAAAATGAACGCCGCCAGCCTGATGCATTTTGGTGAACGCGACGCCGGCATTCCGCTCGACGATGTGGAGACGATCAAGGCCGCCCACCCGAAATCGGATGTGAATATTTATCCCGCCGATCACGGCTTCAATTGCGACCATCGCGGGTCGTATGACGAAGCCAGTTGCAAGCTGGCGCGGGAACGCACCAACGCGTTCTTCGCCCAACATGTCGGTTAATCCGGGTGGAATCGGCGCCACGCCGGTCCCGTTTTCGTTTCCTCAAGCAATAAGGATGGATCGATGATCACGAAGGGTTACAAGAAACTTCTTGAAGAGGCGGAAGCCGTTATCGAAACGCTCACGGTCGAGGATGCGAAAAGTCTGCATGGCGGCGAAAACGTCACCTTCGTCGACATTCGCGATGTCCGTGAAGTCAAACGCGAAGGCAAGGTTTCCGGCGCCCTGCATGCGCCGCGCGGCATGCTGGAATTCTGGATCGACCCGGAAAGCCCCTATCATCGCGACGTCTTCGCGACGGGTAATAAGTTCGTCCTGTATTGCGCCAGCGGTTGGCGTTCGGCGTTGGCCGCCAAGGCGCTTCAGGAAATGGGCTTTGGCCCGGTCGCCCATATCGGCGGCGGGTTTACCGCCTGGAATGAGGCTGAAGGGCCTGTTGACGCGCCTGAATAGGTCAACTCACAGGAATAAGCGGCGCTAACCGGCCAAAACCCGACCCGCAACAGCGTCCAGTTTCGCCGCCAACGCCGGGTCTCTCGCGTCCGGCGCGGTGATCAGCGCCGACTCCAACGCGGTGTGACACCCCAACGAACACGTTTTGTCTCGTTCGCCCAATATCGGCGTCACGGCGCGAACCAGGGCGCGCGCTTTATCGGCGTTCGCCATCAACACCTGCACGATGGCGTCGACGGTCACCGCATCATGATCATCATGCCAACAGTCGAAATCGGTCACCATCGCCACCGTCGCGTAGCACATCTCCGCTTCTCGGGCGAGTTTGGCTTCGGGCATGTTCGTCATGCCGATGACGTCGCATCCCCACGACCGGTATAAGTTTGATTCGGCGCGGGTGGAAAATTGCGGGCCTTCCATCACCAGATAAGCGCCGCCGCGCACCGCATTCAACTCCAGCGACGCCGCCGCCGTCATAAGCGCGTCCCCCAACCGCCCGCAGACGGGATCGGCCATGGACACATGCGCCACCAGCCCTGAGCCAAAAAACGATTTTTCCCGCGCGAAAGTGCGGTCGATGAACTGATCGACAATCACGAAGGTTCCCGGCGCCAGGGATTCGCGCAACGACCCCACCGCCGACAGAGATAGAATTTCGGTGACCCCACAGCGTTTCAAGGCGTCGATGTTGGCGCGAAAATTCAGTGCGCTGGGGGGAATTTTATGGCCACGGCCGTGGCGCGGCAGGAACGCCATTTTTTGTCCCGCCAAAGTGCCGAGCATGATCTCGTCGGACGGTTCGCCGAACGGCGTCTCGACCTTTTTCCACTCGACATCGGTCAAGCCTTCGATGTCATACACGCCGCTACCGCCTATCACGCCAATGACCGGCGGGCATCCTGTATCCGTCATATGATTTAAGCCTTCCCTGTATAGGGTGTGAATTTCACAAATTTCCCAAGGGAGACTTTATATTGCAACGGGTTAATTTTCGAGACGAGATTTCGGGAACCGCAACGTCACCACGGTGCCGACATCGATGTTGCTGCGCAATTCGAGCGTGCCGTCATGCATTTCCATCATCGACTTGGTCAACGCCAGTCCAAGCCCGGCGCCGTCGGCGGACCGGGTTAACGCATCCTCCCCAACGGTGAAGGGTTCCAGGATTTTTTGTTGATCTTCTTCCGCGATACCGACGCCATTATCGGCCACAGCGATGACGAGGTCGCCGTCGTCCGCCAACGTCACCACGACGCCGATCCGACCGCCTTCCGGCGTGAATTTGACGGCGTTGGAAAGCAAATTCAACAGCATCTGCTTGACCATTCGTTCATCGGCCCGCAGATCTGGAATGCCTTGCGCTATTTCCTTCATAAGTTTCAATTTGAAGGATTCGGCGCGTCCCTTCAGCATCCTGAAACAGAAATCGACGATGGCTTCGATTTCCACGCTTGATTCCTTAATTTCCGACTGCCCGCTCTCGATCGCCGCCATATCGAGCACATCGTTGACAAGCGACAACACGAACGCGCCACTTTCGTGAATATCCTTTGCATATTCTACGTATTTTTCGGGATGCAGCGGTCCAAAATGCTGATCCTTGATGACTTCCGAATAGCCAAGGATGACGTTTAACGGCGTCCGCACTTCATGGCTCATATTCGCCAAAAATTCCGACTTCGCCCGGTTGGCCAATTCAGCGCGATCAAGCGCGGTGCGCAGTTTTTCGTTCGCGGCGCGCTTATCCCGACGTAGTTCTATTTTCTCAAAACATCGATTTAAAACCGCCTTCAACTCTTCGGCGTGAAATGGTTTTCGAAGATAGTCATAGGCGCCTTTGTGAATAGCGGCGATGGCGTTTTCCACGGTCGCGTATCCAGTCATGACGATGGCTTCGGAATGCGGCCACAACGCCTGCAAGGCTTCAATCGCGTCGATTCCGCTGGCGTCGCGCAATCGAACATCGACCAACGTTACATCGGCGTTGAAATCCGCCAAGTCTTCCACAACATCGTCGACACTGTTGATGACGCACGTAAGATACCCCGCGTCTTCCAGAATATCGGACAGGCTGGCTGCAAAATCCGCTTCGTCGTCCAATATCAATGCACGGCGCGGCGGCGGCGGCGCAGTTACGACGTCATTTCCCGCTACTAACATATTATTGGGGGTCCATGGTTGTGTTCATTTCCATTTTTTTAATTATCGCGTCGAGGTCAACCGGCTTTGGAAACACGTCCAAGGCGCGCATATCCTCGTCCCCCTTCATCGCTTCGACCGCCAAGTCGCCATGGGCCGTGATGATTAATGTTTTAAACGATACACCCAGTTTTTTAATTTCCTGATATAGCGCCGCGCCATCGACGGGGTGCATTTTCAAGTCCAGGAGCAATACATCGATCATCCCCGGCGCCCTTATGATCCGAAGCGCCGCGTCGGCGTTCAATGCGATCTTGGAGATAATCCCTTTGTTTTGCAACATGGTGTGCAGACAATCGCAAAAGTCCGAATCGTCATCCACGATCAAAGCCGTCTGAGGTTGCGGCGGCTGCTCAACGTATTCAATGAGCTTCGGGATATCGAGCGGTTTTTTCAAGACCCCAAGAGCGCCATGGAGGAACGCCGTGTCGAGCAAGCCCGGTACGCTATATCCGGTCATGATAACCGCGTGGACGCGCGGTTGAATCGCGCATATTTCCAGAAAGCTCTCCACGCCGTTCTTGCCGGGCATCTGCACGTCGATGAGCGCAAGATCGAATGATTCGGTTCGAAAACATTCGATCGCCGCTTCGCCACTATGCACGGTCACGACGTCATGGCCGCTCATTTCCAGAATATCGCTGACGCTTTCGGCGAAATCGAAATCGTCATCGACAATAAGTATGCGGCGACCGTCCTTGCTCATTTATCTATACCTTCGCTCATTTCCCCCTATTTTCCAGGGGCAACGTAATCGAAAAAATCGCGCCCTGACCTTCCTTGAACGGCTCCAGGCGAATATCTCCGCCATGCTCCTCGATAATCTGGCGCACCAGCGGCAATCCCAATCCGACGCCGTAAACCTTTGTGCTGAACAACGGTTCGAATATTTGGTCCCGGACATCCTCCGGTATGCCAGGTCCATTATCGGCGACCCGTATTACCAATCGGTTAAATTCTGTCGCCGAAGACAACTTAACGCTCTTTTTATCGGAACCCGCGTTCCGATTTTCCAACGCTTGCCACGCGTTTTGTACAAGGTTGACGACCGCCTGACGCATTCGCTCCGTATCTATCGACACCCTGGCGCCGGAATGGCAATCCGTTCGTAACAAAATGTCGTCGGGCGGTTCCAGTTCATCGGCCAGGGACAGGCACCACGCGTCGATATCGGTACTCATCGGCGTGCTTTCCCGCAGCCTCGTGTAATTCAACATGTCCTCGATAAAATCGACGCACCGTGTGATGCTTCGGTCAATTCGCTCCAGCGCCGGGGCCAGCGTTTCATCGGCATCGGTCAATCGGGACCGTATCGTAAAAAAAGATGATCGGATCGTACCCAACGGATTTCGAAGCTCATGGCTGATGGTCGCCGTCAATTTTCCAATCGCCGCCAAACGCTCGTTGCGCACGAGTTCGCTTTGCGCAATCCGCAATTCCGCAGTGCGCTCGTCCACCAATTCGGCCAGGTGATCGCGGTGCCGGGCAAGTTCCCGTTCCGCGTTCTTCAATTCGGAAACGTCGAGCGCCACGCTCAGAAGCTGTTTGACGGCGCCGGCCTCGTTCCTGATGGGCACGAGGCTTTGCAATAAGGTTCTCTTGGATTCGGCATACCCCTCGAATTCACGGTCCAGAACCGCTTCGCCGGTTTCCAGAACCCGGCGCACTTCTTCGTCGAACTTCAAGCCGTTCGGACCGGGGTAAATATCCGATGACAGCTTTCCGATGAAGTCTTCGGGCGCAAGGCCCATATTTTTGCACACTTCCTTGTTCGCGAGAACGTATCGACCTTCCGCATCCCGGACGGAAACCTTGACGTGGAGGTTATCAAGGATCGTCTGCAAAAGTTCCCGGTGTTCGGCCAGGGCTTTTTCAGCGCGCACCCGGTCCGAAATATCAAACGCCACCGAGATGATGTTTTGAACCTCCCCCGCGCTGTTCTTGATTGGCGCGACATTCCGCAACAGCGGCATGCCGGGGTTTGTCAGACTCGTTAATTGCGTATCATTCACGGCCTCGCCCGTTCGAAGAACCTGCGCGAACCATCCATCAAGGGCGTCCGCGGTGGCCCTCGGAAACATATCCTCGATGGTTTTACCGATGAATTCCTCGGCGGGTTTCCCGGCGACCTGGCTTAATTCCCTGTTCACCATGACGTAGCGACCATCGGTGTCCTTCAGTGAAATGCGGGCGGGCACATTGTCGAGAACATATTGAAGAAGTTCCGTCTGCGCCTGTAGCGCAAGTTCGGCAAGGCGGCGTTCGGTCACATCAAGCGCCGTGGTGACAATGTACTGAAGCTCCCCCGCATCATTCCTGACCGGGACAACGCTGCGCGATATCGTCTGGTCAGGGCGCGAATAGCTTTGTTTTTCGACCTCCAAGATCGCATCGCCATGATTAAGGACAGATTCTATTTGCTTTTGGTAACCGAGACCGTTTTCCCCGCCATAAATGTCTTGAACGGATTTTCCCACGAATGCCTCGGCCTTCATGCCGACGGCATCAGCCAACGGCTTATTGACGAGTATGTAACGGCCCTCGGAATCCTTCAGGGAAATTCTAAGCGGTACGGCGTCAACCAGGGACTGCAATAACGCTTTTTGCGCCGCCACGGCCTGCTCCGCCTGTTTTAACGCCGTTACATCCGCGCCAACTGACGCCGTGCTTCCGTCACCCAAGCGGTATTCCTGCGCAAGCACCCAAACGCCGCCAGCCCGCTTGACCTCGCTGGCTTCGCCTGGATTTCGAAACCGTCGCAACCGATCCTCGAGCCAGGCCGATTCCTCGCCCTTAGCGACGGAAATCAGTCCTTTGTGGACCATGGCGCCGAAAATTGCCCCCGCCGTTACGCCTGGCTGTATCAAATCCGCGATTTCATGATTGAAGGTTCGAAACTTTGCATTGCACAGTATCAGACGTTCATCGGCGTCCCACAACGAAAACGGGCCGGACAATGTCTCGACCGCGCTCGCCAGGCGTTCCTGATCGCGCCTGCGATCCGACACGTCCATCGAAATCGTCAATATATGCGTGGCCTCGCCGTCCCGAATTTCGATTGGAACAATATCCCGGCGGTAAATCAGGTTGGTGTTGATTTGTCCTGGCCGCTCCAGCCCCCGGACCGCCTTACCCGTTTGCAATACTTGAATAACGTAATCATCAAGCTCAACGCCACGTCCATCGCCATATGCCTCCGTCGCGGTTTTCCCGATGAAATCCTCCACCGTCATGCTCATCGCGTCGGTCATCGCCTTGTTTACATACACGTAACGGCCTTCGGAATCCTTCAGGGTCAACCGCAAGGGAATATTGTCGAGAATGGCCTGGAACATGTCGTCACGCGCCGTTTGCGCCAATTCCCCACGCAGCGCCTGCAATTCGGCGATTAGTTCCGCCTTGGATTTTTTGGTATCGAAATTGTCAAGCATACATCACGCGCAATACTATTATCATTTGTAATTAATCGCCCAATAGTCGCACGAATTTTCCGGGCTTACAGTTATTTAAATAGAATTAGCGCTAAATATTTAATGAACTCCTAACACTTCAGAGAACGCTCGGGGTTTCGCGGCGCCTATTCGGCGTCGAAGTCGAACACGTATTGCGTGTTTGCGCCCAATTCCGGCGCCGCCGCGCCGAAAGCGGGACGAACGCCGTCCAGCGAAAGCGGCAATCCCGGCAACCGAAAATCAGCTTTGCCGCTGCTTTGCATAATGCCCGACGCCACGGTTTGCGGGTGTATCATGACTTCGGCGAGGTCCTGCACCGGCGCGTTCGGCACACCAGCGTCATTCAACGCATCCGCCCATTCCTGGCGGCCACGGGCCTTGAACGCCGCCGCGACCAACGGCGACAGCGCCGGTTCGTTTTCCATCCGCGACGCCACGGTCACGAATCTGGGATCGTCTGGTAAATCGGAAAGGCCCATGACGTCGCAAAATTTTACGAACTGACTATCAGTCGCGACGGAAACCACCATCAGCCCATCCGCAGTCTCGAAGCCGCCGTTTGGCGCGACCAATGGCCCTCGCAATCCGGTTCGTTCGGGCACGGCGCCGCCGGCTTCATATTGCACCATCGGCAAAATCATCATGTTCAACGACGTCTCGAACAGGGAGGCGTCGACAACGCCGCCCTTGCCCGTCACGGCGCGGCGCATCAGGGCCGCCTGAATGCCGACGACGGCCCAGGCCGCAGTGCCGATATCCACAATGGAAACTCCGACCCTGCTGGGGGGACGGTCGGCCTCGCCGGTCACGCTGATAATGCCGGAAAACGCCTGCATCAGCGGATCGTATCCCGCCAGATCCTTCAACGGCCCTTCACGTCCAAAGGCGCTGATGTTGCAATACACAAGGCGCGGCGCGATTTTGCACAACGCCGACGCGCCAAGGCCAAGCTTGTCCAGGGCGCCGGGCCGCATGTTTTGCACCACGACATCGGCTTCCTCGGTGATGAAGCGGACCACCTTTTCCCGGTCCGAGTCATCGCGCAGATCGACCTGGACCGATTCCTTGCCCCGGTTGAGCGCCTGGAAGGGCGCCGGTGTTCCGCCAAGGTAGGGCGGCGGCCAACTCCGAACGGGATCGCCGCCCTTCGCGGATTCGAACTTAACCACGCGGGCGCCCAGTTCGCCCAGGACGCGACACGCAAAAGGACCCGCCACCGTCGTGCCGAGTTCGGCGACGACGACGCCATCAAGGGGGTTTGCTGTCATATTGTTGGTGCTCTTTAATTATAAACGCGGGGACATCCACGGCGAACCATGCCGCGCCCGCCGGTCAAATTCAAGGCGCGGCCCGGCCTGTCCTCCACAACGATTGCGCGATGATACATTCGCTTTATGCTGAACGCCGACCACCAACTCAAAAAGGGAGGCTCCGCGATGCCCCGCACAATCCCCCGTACAATCACTGACGACCCCGCCTTCATGCCTCTGACGGCCCTGTCGCAAGCCATCGGCGCGGGGACATTATCGCCGGTCGAGCTGGTCGATAAATTATTGGCGCGTATCAACGCCCATGGCGAGAAATTGCACGCCTTCGTCACGGTGTACGGCGACGACGCGCGGTTGGCCGCGGAAGGCGCCGACAAGGCTATTCGATCCGGGCACCGAATTGGCCCGCTGCACGGCGTTCCCATCGCCATCAAGGACATCGTCGATATCGAAGGCCGCATCACCACCGGCGGCTCGAAAGCCTGGATCAACCGCGTGTCGCCAGTGACCGCAACCCTGGTGCGGCGATTAGTATCGGCGGGCATGATCGTGCTGGGCAAAACGCATTCGGTGGAATTCGCCATGGGCGGATGGGGCACCAATCAGCATATGGGCACGCCCTGGAACCCGTGGGATTTGAACACCCACCGCACGCCGGGCGGGTCCAGCGCCGGGTCCGGGGTTTCGGTCGCCGCCGGATTGGCGCCGTGCGCCATCGGCACCGATACCGGCGGTTCGGTGCGCTTGCCGGCGTCCTGGTGCGGCCTGACCGGGTTGAAGACCACGATTGGCCGCATCAGCGTACACGGCGTTTTGCCGCTCAGCAGCACCCTGGACACGCCCGGCCCGATGACCCGCACGGTCGAGGATTCCGCCATGCTGTATAATGTATTGGCAGGACCCGATCCGAAGGACCCGCAGACCCTGCGCCATCCCGTGGCCGACCCACTGCCGGGCTTGCGCCACGGCGTCGCCGGGCTGCGTCTGGCGGTCATGCCGGAGTCGGAGCGCGAGGGCGTAGAGTCCGAAATTCTCGCCGCCTATGACGACTCCATCGAGACGTTGCGAAGCCTGGGCGCGCACATTGTCACCGTATCGCTGCCCCGGCCATTTCGTAAATTGGGCGCGGCGACAGGTCGGATCATTGGCGGGGAGGGTTATTTCTTCGTCGGCGACATGGTCGATCAACCCGAGCTACCCATCGACGAGGCCGTCCGTCCGCGTATCTGGGTCGGCAAGGATATGTCGGCGCGGGATTATCTGACCGCGCTTAAAATCCGCGACGACATCAAGGCCGAGTTCGACGCGGCCCTGGCCGACACCGACGCGCTGTTGACGCCGACAACGGCGACGGCGGCGATCCCCATCGATGACGTCGATCAGAACGATACCCCGGCGATGTTCACCCGCGTCGCCAATATATTGGAACGCTGCGCCTTGTCGCTGCCGAACGGCTTCACGGCGGGCGGGTTGCCGTCCTCGTTGCAAATCATGTGTCGAGGATACGACGAAGCAACCGCGCTGCGCATCGGCTGGGCCTATGAACAGGCGACGGATTGGACAGGGCGCGTCCCGCCCGGCTTGGAGACTTAAACTTAAAAGGCGTGCAGCGCCCAGCCGCCACATGCGGTCAGGATCACCACCAGCCAGGGCGGGGTCTTCCAGAAGACCAGAAGCGTGAACGCCGCCAGAGCCAGCCCAAAATCCGACGCCGAGCGAATCGCGCTCGTCCAGACCGGGTCGTAAAGGGCGGCGAGGAGCAGACCAACCACGACCGCATTAATTCCAAGCAAGGCGTTGCGCACCGCGCCGATGCGGCGCAACGCATCCCAGAACGGCATCGCCCCGATCACCAGCAGAAACGACGACGCGAAGATCGCCAGCAAACATATCAACCCGCCAACGACACCGTTTGGCGCACCATTCATCACGGTTCCCAGATAAGCCGCGAACGTGAACAGCGGCCCCGGCACGGCCTGCGCCGCGCCATACCCGGCCAAAAACGCGTCCTTCGACACCCATCCGGGCGGGACCACTTCCGACTGTAACAACGGCAACACCACATGCCCGCCGCCAAACACCAGCGAGCCGGACCGGTAGAACGAATCGACCAGCGCCATGGTCTGGGACGGATACGCCGCCGCCAAGAAGGGCAACCCGATCAATCCGGCGAAAAATAGCGCCAGCGCGGCGATCGCGACGCCCCGGCTGATCTTGACGCCCAAATCGACGTGATCAGCCACGGCGTCAGCGCGCAGGGCGATCCACCCGACCGCCCCGCCAATGACAATCGCGCCGATTTGCGCGAAGGCCGAAGGGATCGCCAGCACCCCAATCGTCGCCAGCGCCGCCATGGTCGCGCGCTTCGCGTCCGGACACAGGCTCTTCGCCATGGTCCACACCGCTTGCGCCACCACGGCCACGGCGACGACCTTCAACCCGTGCAAGGCGCCGGATCCGACCGCATCACCGAACGCCGTCACCCCGTATCCGAACAGGATCAGCGCAATCGCGGACGGCGTGGTGAAGGCGAACCAGGCCGCTATCGCCCCCGGCAACCCC
>JABJJH010000635.1 GCA_018660965.1 Rhodospirillaceae bacterium
CAGTTCGATCCGTTCCTTCAATTCGTTTGGGTGCAGGCGCGCGCGTTGTTCCGCTTTGTCGCGCCCGTAATAGCCCCGATCCGCGACCGCGCTTTCCACCGCCCGGTTGGCCAACGACATGCCCTCGCGCCGGGGAGCGCCGGACGTTAAATCGGCCATCGCTTGTTCATCCGTGTCCGCGACATGCATGCCAAGGCGGTAAATTATGTGGTCCGACGTAGGCTCCCACCCGGACTCGGCGGCTTTTTCCCGGTAAAAGGCCGCGGCCTTTGCGGCGCGGGGGACCGTGGTGAAGGCGAAGCCAAGGCCAATCTGATGGCGCGCGGCGAATTCTCCCGATTCCGGGCTAGACCCGGACATGTAGAGCGGCGGATGGGGTTGTTGCACCGGGCGCGGCCAGATTGAAATGGAACGGTATTCGTAGAACCGGCCCTGCCACCCAAAGGGCTGGGGTTCGGTCCAGGCCATGGTGATCAGCTGCATCGCTTCTTCGAACCGTTCGCGCGATTCCGCCGGATTGACGTTGTAGGTGACGTATTCGTTGGGCGTGCCGCGCAGCATCCCGGCGACAATGCGCCCGTTTGTCATGGTGTCCAGCATCGCAAACTCTTCCGCGACCCGCACCGGGTTCAAGATCGGCACGGTGGCGCCCATAATGGCGATCTTGGCGTTGCGCGCGACCTGGGTCAGCACGCCCGCCATCAACATCGGGTTTGGCGTCATCGACATGGGTGAAAAATGGTGTTCCGCCACGCTCAGCCAGTCGAAGCCGATGTCGTCCGCCAGCCGGAATTGCGCCAACGCGGCGTCCATGGACTGGGTCGCGATTTCGGGTGAATATGTATCCGCCGCGACCGGCCACCCCTGCGGCGCCGGCCCCATATAGGGCGCCCGGCAAAACAGCGAAGCCTTCATGGTTTGCGCCAGACGACGACGCGATCCCCTTCGATGTCGAACGTAGCCCCCAACCCGTCGGAGCGTTTCTGGATAATTGCGAGATCGTCGGCCTCGTTCGCCGGGTCGCAAAAATAAGTCTGGTTGTCAGCGTTGTGGCGCACCAGACGAAAGGCGACTTCGTTAATATCGCCGCCGTCCAGAGTGAGTTGCGCGACAATGCCGATCCACTCGCCGTGTTGGCCGCGATGCCCGATGTCGAAGGAGAAATTGACCAGTCCGTAAAAAATTGGCCGGTTTTTGTAGATTTCGATGCCTAGCGGCATGTGCGGCCCATGCCCCATGACCGCTCCGGCGCCGGAATCGATAGCGGCATGGGCGATTTCGGTTTGATAGGCGAGGATGTCCGGGCCGGGCCCCCAGTGATGCGAAGCGACGGCGAAATCCGTGTCCGCCGCCAGGGCGGCGATGTCGGTGGTGTAGTCGCGCAAATAGTCGCGGTCCGCCCAGGTGATGATTTCCGGCGCGACGCCCGGTCGGTTGGGCGCCAGTTCGTCCATGCGCGGGCGATACGCGGTGTGCGCCTTCATCACCGCGACGCCGGGGCGCGTTTTCGTGGCTTCCTGGTTTTTCGGCCAATAGATGGAGGTGCGTTGCAGCATGCCATAACGCAGGCCGTCGCGCTCCACGATGGCGGGTTGGCGCGCGGCTTGGGCATTGGCGCCCGCGCCGGTGTGCAAGACGCCCACTTGGTCCAGTCGCGAAAGCGAGGCCATGACCGCGTCTTCGCCATAGGTCACGTTGTTGGCGCAACCCACGGCGTCGTGATTGGCCAGCGCTGTTGCGGCGGCGGGCGGGGCGTAAAAGCCTTCGCGTTCGCCGGGGTCATGGCCTTGCCGTTCAAAAAAACAGCATTCCAGATTGCCGAACACCACACCGGCGTCGCGCAAGGCGTCGGCGACCTTGGCGAAAATTGTATCGGGGGCGGTGACCCCCTGAAAATTCATGTCACCGGTTAACAACAATGTTTGCGTCATAATATTCTCCCCGACGGTATCTTAGGAAAATTCGCAATTCGTGAAAAGCCAATCGGGAAATGATACGCTGGAGTCGACATAGGGAGGGGCCAATGAAAATCACACGCATATTTACCGACGATTCCGGCGAGTCTCATTTCGATGAACTCTCGGAATCCGGCGTCGAATTCCGCAGCAACGCCGCCTATTCCAGGGTTATCGCGTCGAATGGGCTGGTGTATCGGGAAACCGAACCGCTGGGCGACCGGCCCGCTTTGGGCGATTGGCATGTCGCGCCGCAGCGCCAATACGTTCACTTCATGCGCGGGAAAACCGAAATCGAGGTCAGCGACGGCGAGAAACGCATTCTGCGGACGGGCGACGTGTTGCTGGTGGAGGACACCACGGGCAAGGGCCATCGCAATTTGCGCCTGCATCCGGACCCGGAATTGTGGGTGTTCGTCCGGGCGGAAGCATAAGGTTATGAAATTAGCGATAATCAACGATTACCAGAGGCTGTCGCAGGAATCCGCGGACTGGTCGCGGCTACCCGATGATCTTGAATTGGACGTCTTTTACGACCGCCTGTCCACGGGCGCTGCGGAATTGCTGGCGCCCTACGATATCGTCGTGACGTCACGGGAAGAAACCCTGTTCGACCGGGCGTTGATTGAGCAACTGCCGAACCTGAAACTGTTGGTCACCCATGCCGGGCGCAACGCGGCGCTGGATCTTGAAGCCTTGCGCGATCAAGGGGTCGTGGTGTGCGGAACCGGCTATGGTTATGCGAACGCGACGGTCGAGCTGGCCTGGGGCTTGATTTTAAGTCTGGCGAAGTTGATTCCCGAGGAAGATCTAGGCGTGCGCGCGGGCGAATGGGGGCTGCATCTGCCCAGCGGTTTGACCGGCAAGACGCTGGGCGTGCTGGGGCTTGGCCAATTGGGGTCCGGCGTCGCCCGGGTCGCACAGGCGCTCGATATGCCGGTCATCGCCTGGAGCGAAAACCTGACCGAGGCGCGGTGCGCGGAATTGAATGTGCGTCGCGTCGGCAAGGACGAGTTGTTCGCGCAATCCGATGTCCTGTCGGTCCACACGATTTTGAGCGACCGGACCCGTGGCGTCGTCGGGGCGCGAGAAATCGCCCTCATGAAGCCGACCGCGTTGTTGATCAACACCTCGCGCGGGCCCATCGTCGATGAAACGGCCCTAGTCGACGCCTTACGGCGGCATGCCATAGCGGGCGCGGGCCTTGATGTGTTCGATGTTGAACCATTGCCCTACGATCACCCGTTGCGGAGCCTGCCGAACACCGTGCTGACGCCGCATATCGGGGGCCGGACGCGGGAAAATTTCGCGGCCCGGTATCGCGATGCGTTAGAGGACGTGCTCGCGTGGCTGAATGGCGCCCCGATAAGGGTTATCGAATAGCGGGACTCTGCCATTAGGACTCGGGCATTATTGCTCTTGCGTTCGGCGCGGCGCGGCGGCAATTTGCGACCTGCACTTCATCCAATAATTGGTGAGACGTTATGGCGAACGAATCCGGTCCGGGCGCGCGCAAACAAACGGTTCCCGTGAACATTGATGGCGTCATGGTGGGCGGCGGCGCGCCGATCATGGTTCAGTCGATGACCAACAC
>JABJJH010000366.1 GCA_018660965.1 Rhodospirillaceae bacterium
CCTGCCATGTGCGCGCCTATGACATCACCGATGATGGCGAGGTCGCAGGGTATTCGGTGCTCATCGACCAACCGGGCCTGGTGACCGACGGCATGGCGGTCGCGGAGGACGGCTCGATCTGGGTCGCCATGGCCAATGGCGGCAACGTGTCGGTATTCGAGGCCGATGGATCGCATCGCACCGACATCCCCGTGCCGGTCCCCATGGTCACCAGCGTGTGTTTCGGTGGGCCCGATTTGCGGGATTTGTATATCGTGACGGGGTCGCGCGGCGGGCCGCACGAAAACTGCGGCGGCATTTACAAGATGCGCGTTGATGTTCCCGGTGTTCCTGTCCCACTGGCGCGGGTAGCGCTTGGCGGGTAAATAAGACGAAACTGGCGATTGGCGTATATGATATTGGCCATGACCAACAATCCCGAAACCCCGCAATTATCAAACGGAAAACCCTGGGCCGAACGGCTGCGCTCTGTACCGCGAACATTCCGCAAACTCGGACTGGCGGGCGGATCGGCCGTTGTGTTGCAGAACATCTTTCCCGAGTGGGTGCTGTCGGGAAAGGCCTGTTTGGTGACCTATCGGGACTTCAGGCCTTTCGCGAAGGCCGAGGACGAGGACGAGGATTTGGGGGTTCGCTTGTTCCGCCCGGAGGATCAACCCCGCATCGCGTATTTCGACAACACCTCCTGGAATTTTTTCAAGCAAATGCCGAAAGAAGACTGGGACAGTTACGTTCTGGAGGTGGATGGTGAACTGGTTGGCGCCACGTGGTTTCACCGGCGCCATTTCAGCCCCTTTCCCTGGCTGAACTTCACGGTTCCAAATGGCGCCATTGCGCACTGCAATCATGTTGTCAGCCCGGCCCATCGGCGCAAAGCCTATCCCATGAGGATGCGGACGTTTGCGATACGGCGGTATCTCAAGGAAGGCATTACGTTTTATCTGGCGAGCATGTACACCAACAACTTCGCCGCGAGAGGGTCGTCCGCCGCTACCGGCAGCAAGATCGTCGGCCGCCTCTGGTATGTTAATTTTTTCGGTTGGAAGCTCGTCGGGCATGACGGAAAATTGCGGTTGGGACGTTGGAGTCCTGAACGAAGATTGATTATTCCGTTGTCTATTCCGGACTTCCACACCCGGCAGGGCTAGGCGCCTCCATCACAAAATTGGACAAATCGGCGTGCGCATGGAGAATGCGACCAACGATTAATTCTATTCCATAAGGTATCCAATGACCGAACAACCGCTATTGTTTACGCCGCTGACCTTGCGCGGCGTCACCTTGCCCAACCGGGTCGTCGTTTCCCCGCTTTGCATGTATTCCGCGAAGGAAGGGGTCGCCACCGATTGGCATTTCGCCCATCTCAGCACGTTCGCGCGCGGCCATGCCGGGCTGGTGTTCGCCGAAGCGACGGCGGTTACGCCCGAAGGCCGCATCACCAACGATTGTCTGGGCATCTGGACCGACGAACAGGCCGACGCCCTGAAGCCGATCACCCGCTTCATCGACTCCATGGGATGCGTGCCCGGCATTCAATTGGCCCATGCCGGACGCAAGGCGTCGTCCAAGGCGCCCACCACCGGCGCCGGGCCCTTGACCGAAGAGGATGCGGCGGCGGGCAATCCGCCGTGGCAAACCGTCGCCCCGTCCGCCATCTCGGTCTCTCCCGATGGCCCCGTACCGCACGCGCTTGATGCGTCGGAAATCGCCGACCTCGTGGAGGCATTCGCGGCCGCCGCGCGCCGGTCCTTTGAGGCCGGGTTCCGCGTACTGGAAATCCACGGTGCGCACGGGTACCTGATTCAAAGCTTCCTGTCGCCTCTGGCCAACACCCGTAACGATTCCTATGGCGGCGACATTGAGGGCCGCATGCGCTTCGCCCTGGAAGTCACCGACGCGGTGCGCGCGGCGTGGCCGGAAGACTTGCCGCTGTTTTTCCGCATCTCCGCTGTCGACGGTCCCGCCGATGGGTGGTCGCTGGAAGATTCGGTGATTTTGTCCAAGGCGCTGGCCGAGCGCGGCGTCGACGTGATCGATTGTTCGGCCGGCGGCATCATGGGCGCGCCCGCGTTTCGCTCCCGCGAAGACGGCCAACCCATGCGCCGGGGCGACGGTGAACGTCCGCCAGGGTTTCAGGTGCCCTACGCCGAACGCGTGCGCAAGGATGCCGAGGTAAAGACCATGGCCGTCGGCGTCATCTTCGACCCGGACCAGGCCGAAGCCATTCTGCAGGAAGGCCGCGCGGACCTTATCGCGCTGGGGCGTGAAATCATGTACAATCCGTTCTGGCCCTTGCACGCGGCGGAAGCGCTCGACGCCGATCCGAAATTCACCATGTGGCCGGAACAATATGGCTGGGCGGTCAAACGGCGCTCGGAAATCACCGGCTTCGCGGGGATTCGCAACACGCAGGCGAAGTCGTAAGCGGGCCGCCAATCGGGGGGAACGAACCATGACGGGTTTAGAGGTATGTCCGTTCGACGCGCCGCTGGGCGCGGAAATACGCGGGCTGGATTTGACCACGCCGTTGGACCCGGACACGATCGAAGCCGTGCGCGCGGCGTGGCATGAACATCTGGTGTTGCTGTTTCGCGACCAGAATTTGACCGACGAACAGCATTTCGCCTTCACCAGGCAATTTGGCCCGTTGGATTACCCGCCGCACAAATTACTGGAGATCGCGCGCGGCGAAATCGACGCCGACGCACCGCCGGAAATCAACATCGTCTCCAACGTCATTGAAAACGGCGAACCCATTGGGGTTCTGGGGCATGGTGAAGCGGTCTGGCATAGCGACAGCACATTTATCGACATCCCCCCGGCGGCCAGTCTTCTGCGATCCCTGGAAGTCCCTGAGTCCGGCGGCGACACCTATTTCATGAACATGTACACCGCACTGGAGACATTGCCCGACGATCTGCGCGCGGCGATCAAGGGAAAATCGTCCAAACATGACCCGGCCTACACCAGCGGTGGCGAACGGCGCGCCGAATACACCGAGACCGACCCGAGCAAAAGTTCCGGCCCCATCCACCCGCTGGAACGCACCCATCCCGGCGCCGGTCGCAAGGCGCTGTTTTTAGGGCGGCGGATGAGCAGTTATATCGTCGGCCTGCCCCTGGACGAAAGCGAGGCGCTGCTCGACAGGCTATGGGACCATGTCACGGGCGGCGATTTCGTCTGGGCGCATCAATGGCGCGTCGGCGACCTTGTCTGGTGGGATAACCGCTGCGCCATGCACCGGCGCGACGCCTTCGATCCGAACGTCCGACGGATCATGCACCGCACGCAATTGGCCGGCGAACGCCCTGTTTAGGACTTGTGGACAACCTATTGAGACTCCACATCTAGGTCGCAGAAACGGTGATGGGCGAAACGTTTTCGCTCAACACTTCGGTCTGTATTTCAGTCGCGCCACGCCAGATCATGTTGCCCGCGACATAGACGATCACGATCAACCCCACATACGCGATCCATTTGTGATCCTGGATCAACTTCGCCACGTAGTTGGCGACCGCCCCCATCAAGGCGACCGACAGGACGAGGCCGAAGACCAGCAATTCGACGTTGTCGCGCGCGGCCCCGGCCACGGCCAAAACGTTGTCGAGCGACATGGTGACGTCGGCGACGATGATATTGACCATGGCTGCGGTCATGGTGGTCGCCGCCGCCGTTTTTAATGCAGCGTCGTTGTCAGACTCGGCTTCCGCACTGCGTAATTCGCGCCACATGCGCCAACACACCCAGGCCAGAAGCAGGCCGCCCGCGAGCAACAATCCGATGATGCTGAGCAACTGCACGACGAACACGGCGCAGATGATCCGGATGACCGCAGCGCCGGCGATGCCGAAGACAATCGCGCGACGGCGTAAATCAGCCGGCAGCCCGGCGGCGGCGACGCCCACGATGATCGCATTGTCGGCGGATAGCACGATGTCGATGACAATAATCTGAAACAGCGGCCAAAGCGTGGCGGCGTCGAATTGCAACAGCGAGTCAAACAAGCCGGTTTACTCCTCTACCGGAAAGGTCGTTCTGGGAGTCGCCGTTTCGCTCGCGACATACGCACCCTGATATAGCGTCGCCGCGCATCAATTTGAAGGCGGCGACCGCGTAATAAGTTCATTTGTTTGAAATTATTATAGGAGTCCGGATAAAAAAAGAGTTTACGGCGTGCGCGCGCGAATAAAGGCGCCCGCCTCGGCCAAGCCGTCCAACCCTTCCGACAACATCGGCGAAAACAAATGCCAGACATGCATCATGTCGTCCCACGCCTTCAAGGTCGCGTCCACGCCCGCCGCGCGCGCGCGTTCGACCAGTCGCGCCGCATCGTCGAGGAGAATTTCCGACGTGCCGACCTGAACCAGCAACGGCGGCAACCCGGATAAATCGGCGTGCAACGGCGAGGCCAGCGGATGGGCGAGGTCCGCGCCATCCAGATAAAGCGCGGCGAACCAATCCAGGATCGCCGCGTCCAGCATCGGGTCCTCGTCGCGCTTCGTCTTCATGCTGGCCCCGGTTCCGGCAAGGTCGGTCCATGGCGAAATGCACACCCCGCCCGCCGGAAGGGGCAAGCCTTCGTCGCGGATCGACACCAAAGCCGAAACCGCCAGGCCGCCGCCAGCGGAATCTCCCGCAATGGTGATTTTCGACGAATCCGCACCCCGCGACAGCATCCATTTATAGGCGGATACGGCGTCTTCAACGGCGGCGGGAAACACATGTTCCGGCGCCAACCGGTAATCCAGCGCCAACACCCGCGCATCGGCTTCACGGGACAGGTGGTAGGTCAGCAAACGGTGGGTGTTCAGCGACCCCTGAACATAACCGCCACCGTGCAGGTACAGCACCTGACGGTTTGGGGTCGTCGCGGGCGCCGCCACCCATTCGGCGGGACAGCCGCCTGCTTCCGTCACTTCCACCTGGGCGTCATCGGGCGCCGGAAATTTCTCACCTAGTTCCTCCATCCGCGCCCGCATGGCGGGGGGAGTCAAAGGGTCCGGTCGTTCCCGTTCCCGCAAAAGCCCCACCAGTTTCTCTCGTTGCTCCGCCGACATATCAACCTCTCCCCCTATACTTTTGCTTATTTACTTCGTCGTCATAACCCATACGCCGTCCCACGGTTCCGCAGGCGGTGAGTCCGCAAACACACGCGCGCGCGACGCCATCACCAATGACGGTCCGTCGCCGATCTCGTCCCAAATGGCGGCGGCCTCGGTAAATTTTCGGTCCCGGTACGCAGCCAAGGCCTCTCCGTAGCGCACAAAGGACTCTGGCGGTTCGGTCGCGTCCAGATTCGACAGCGGTTCCAGAATGCGCAACGGCTCGGCCTTGCCCTTGACCGCCACCCTGTCGAGTTCCCGCATGATAAACCGATCCCCGACCCGCCCCGCCGTCTCCCCACTGACGACAATCTGACAATCATAGGTCCCCGGCAGGCTTTCCAAGCGCGCGGCGATGTTCACCGCTTCGCCAACGGCAGTGTAGTTAAAGCGTTTTTCAGACCCGACATTGCCAACCACGGCGGCGCCGCAATTAACGCCGATCTTGACGGCGAAACCATGTTCGCCCGCCGCCACGGCTTCTTCGCGTTGCGCGGTTATGCGGTGTCCGATGCGAATGGCGGCGGCGACGGACTGCGCGGCGTGATCGGACACTTCGACCGGTGCGCCCCAAATCGCCATGACGGCGTCGCCGATGAATTTGTCCACGTAGCCGCCGGTCGCTTCCACTTCGTCCGCGATCAGTTTCAAATAGGCGTTGGTGCGCGACATCAATTCTTCCGGACCGACCATGCCGGACAATGCGGTGAAGCCGGACAAATCCGCGAACATGACGGATATGTCGCGTTGTTCCCCACCCAGCTTCAAATCCTGCGGACCATCGGCCAGACGCTTGACCAATTCCGGCGCCAGATAATGGCCAAAAGCGTTTTGAACGCGCCGGCGCCGCCGCTCCTCCAGCACAAAGCGTGCGATATAGGCGACGATGGTCGCGCCCAAAAGCGCCAGAATTGACAGCGCCATCGGCATCCACGACCCTGCCAACAGAAACCCGATTTCACCCGCCCACAACGCCAGGGCGGACAGCATCACGACGAAGGCGGCGGCAACCGGGGCCAGGGTGAAGCCGATCACGGCGCCAACCACCGCCGCGGCGCCCGCGAACGCGGCGGGCCGCCACCCCGTCGCCCGGCGCACAAGATCGCCACCCGCCACCGCACTGGCGGCGACCGCATTTAAATGAACGCCGGGGACGGTGTTGGCGCCGGGCGCCGACGCCAAAAGCGGCCGCAGACCGCACGCGCCAATCGCTTGTTTTTTAGCACTCGCCGCCTTCATAAACCGGGCCGACGACACGATCCTGTCTTCTTCCGGCAAGGTCGAGCCAACGAACACCAAACGATTTCCGAACGTCGCCTTCATTGTTTCGGGGTCGCTCGCCGCGCATTGCAGAACATCGGCCAGCGCGTAGGTTGGAATGGCGTCTTCGGGATGCGCGCGCGGCGCGAGAATGATTTCATCGGACAACTTTTCGAATCCCGCCTTGGCCAGCGCGCCGCCCACAAGCGTCGTCATCGCCGCCCCGTCATCGATCGCGTGGCTTGTTTTGCGAAATCGGTGAATTTCGTCACCGTCGGGAAACACATCCATCAATCCCATGGCGGTCGGATCGTTTTGCATCGCCGCCAGAAATTTTCGCGCCGGAGTGGTGCGCGCCGAACGCCCCAGAACAATTTTCTGGCGGTTGCGCCACAAGGCGGACAAAAACGACTGGTCATAATCTGCTTTAATATCCTGCGCGCTGTAGGAAAACAGGAAATCAAATGCAATCGTCCGGGCGCCGGCTGCATTCAGTTTATCGATCAGCACCGCCCAGACAGGGCTGAACATGGCGCGCGGCAGCACCACCAATCCCGGCGACTCAAGACTTCGGGAATCAACCGCGACCACGGCGACTTGCCGGCTGATCGCGGGCCTGTCCTTTTGGTCAAGTTTCGCGCGCACCGCCAGCGCGCCATCGAACAACAAACCGTCCACCCAAGCCGGCGCATATCCTCCAAGGGATAGAAATACGGCCAAGCCCGCACACACAGCGCCGACGAGAACCGAATTTCCCCTGGTGAGCCGCACCCCGTTTCCCCCGAATTTTAAGTATGCAAACGTGTTTGATTTATCCGATGCGCATTTCGCGCATCCATCAATCGACCCGAATTAAGGCCATGGCGCCTTTTTTGTTCGAACCCTTCGGCTTCAAAATAAACACACGCGGTTTGTCATCCGAACCGGAAACCAGCGTGACCGCGTAGGATTTACCTTTTTCCAAAGCGGGCGCGCCATCGGGCCAATGAAACACCCGACCGTGAATTTCACCTTCCAACAGGGTTTTATCGCCCTGATTGACGCGAATTGATTTGTAATGGGCCGCCTGCTCGCCAATAAGCACGAAGGACGGTTTCGAGGAAACCCGCAACGTCGAAGCGCCCTTCGAACTGCGCAGGACGACGCCGCCGATCTGGGATGCGCCCTTCAACGCGACGCTTTTGGGGCATTCCGCCCGTTGCGTTTTTACGATTTTTCCACCCTTGAGAAAATATCGCTGCCCCGAAAAGCTCAAACGGCCCCCCTTGATCGTCACCGACTGGCAGGTCGCGTAATGCATGAATTCCATCATGGTTCCGGGTTCAAGCTGGACTTTCTGGCCGCGACCCAATTCCGTGAACGGCTCTATGGGAGGGGTCGTCGCCCCATCGACATCCAGCGCCAAGGCGGCTGGCGTTCCGCCGGCGGCCTGCGCATTCCCCACCAGAACCCCAAATGCGGCCATGGCGATGACGACAGCGAATACCAGCCGGGCGTTCGCCACACTAAAAAATAGAGCAACTCGAGTTTGCATTGGACCAAGTACTTTCCGTATGGTTATGCGACAGTATAGCGCAATACGACCTTAAGCGTATAATATCGTTAAATTCCGCCTGATTGGAAGCATCGGTCTTATGGGAATCGCGTTAAAAGCACCGTATTTGAAAGCCATCGCCACGTGGCTTCGCAAAGCCATGATTGGCGCCGCGGCGGTTTGCATCGCCGCGACCGGCCAGCCCTTCCCCCCATTCATGTCCAAGGCCCATGCCGCCGATGATGAACAGAACGCGGACGGGTTGCTGGTCGTCGACTGCCTGCTGCCCGGAAAAATCCGCCGACTGGGCACGCGCGTCACTTATGTCACCGCGCGCAAGGCGGTGAAAACGACCGCGTCGGAATGCGCCATTCGCGGCGGCGAATACACCAGCGCGGACCGCGCCAGCTACGCCACCGCGATCAAGATCTGGCTGCCGCTGGCCAAGGAAGGCGACCCCATCGCGCAAACCTATGTTGGCGAAATCTACGAAAAGGGTCTCGGCGTCCCGCCTGAATTCAGATTGGCGGCGCAGTGGTATCAAAAGGCGGCGGAACAAAACCATTCCCGCGCGCAACTGAACCTAGGCGCACTGTACGAAAAAGGGTTGGGTGTTCCGAAGGACAAGGCCAAGGCGGTGTCCTGGTATCGCAAGGCGTCGGGCATGGCGGAAGGTTCCGTGCCCTATATCCCCGCCGAAGCCGCCGAGGAAATCAAGCAGCTCAAGGCGGACAAGAAGAAGCTGGAGGCGGAGCGTGACAAGCTGCGCAAGGAGCTCGATTCCAACCGTCGTAAGTTGACCGATACGCAATCGCAATATCAAAAAAGCACCCAGAACGCCGCCGCCGCCCGCAAGGCGTTGGACGCCGCGCAAAAACAACTGGAAGCCGATGTCGCAGCGGGTCGTCAGGACCGGATTTTAAAAATTTCCATGGATCTGGCCAACCGGTCGCGCGAACTGGCGGAACGTGAAGGCGAAGCGAAGCGTCTGCGTGAGCAGGTATCGTCCCTGCGGAAAAAATCATCGTCCCTGCAAAGCGCATTGAGTTCGGAAAAAGAAGGCCGACAACAGGACACGATCAAATTCGAGGAAGTGGCCAAACGATACAAGGCGGAAGCGGAAAGCGCGCGCGCCGAAGCCGCGCGGCTGGAAAAAAACCTGGCCCAGGCGAACACCACGCTGGCGAAAACGCGAAAGGCCACAACCAAGCAACGCAAACAAGCCGACGCCGAACGCAAACAGGTCGCGGCGCTGAAAACGAAACTCGACGACCAACAAAAACGCGCGGAACAAGACCGCGACCGCGAAGCCAAATTGAAGCAGGAACTGGCGGACCGCATGAAGGCGCTTGATCAATTCAGCAAAAAACGAGACACCGCAACCCAACAACAAACAACTGTTCAAAACGAGGACCGGGCGCGGCTGAAAGAAGAATCGGCCCGGCGGAAAGTCGCGGAAACACAAGCGTCAGAGCTTCAATCCAAATTGAAGGCGCAACAACAATCCGCCGAACGGGAACGCGCCCGCGAAGCCGAACTTCAACGCCGCCTGGACGCCCAGCAAGCGGTTTTAAGTCAGGAAAAGGCGAAGTCGGCGTCGCTAAAAACGCAAACCGAAGCGTTGACGGAAAAATCGGCCCGACTGGAGCGGGAAAGCACAAAACGGCGCGCGGCGGAAGCGGTGGTGAACGCCCTGCTGAAGGATTTGGCCAAGCAGAAACAAGCCGCCAAACGCGAACGCGAACGCGAAACCGAAATCCAGAACCAACTGGCGGCGGAAAAGGAAAAGGCGTTGTCGCTTTCCTCGGCGCGCCTCCAGGAAGAAAGCGGGAAACGCGAAGCGGCTGAAGCGAAAATCGCCGCCCTGGAAAAGAGCCTGACCGCGCAACGCGACGCCACAAAGCGCGAACAAGAACAGGAAGCGGCGGTGCAACAAAAGCTGGCCTTGCAGCAAGGTGGATTAAAGGCCGCGCGCGAAAACGCTGCGGCGCTGAAAGCCGAAATGGAGACGCTGCAACAGGAAACCGAACGTCTGCGGGACGAACGTAAAAAACGCAAGGCGGCTGAATCGGTCGTCGCCGCATTGCTGCAGGATTTGGCGAAACAAAAACAGGCCGCATTACGGGAACGCAAACGCGAATCCGAAATGCAGGCGCAACTGGCCCAACAACGCGCAAGCCTCGCGACCGCCCAGGAACAAGCGGCGATGCTGGAATCAAAAGCCGCACGCCTGGGCCAGGAAGAAAAAGACCGCAAAGCGGCGCAGGCGCAAGTCGCCGCGCTCCAGGCGAAACTCACGCACCAACAACAACAAGCCGCCGAAAACGCCAAACGTGAATCTGAACTCCAGAAACAACTGGCGGCGCGACGCGACGCGCTGGACGCAGCGCGAAAGAAAGCGGCGACGCTGGAGGCGCGGACATCAACCTTGAAGCAGGAAGCCGCCCGCCTGAATCAGGAACAGGAAAAGCGCCGGGCGGAAGAAACCAAACTGGCCGCGTTACCGCCCGACATTCAAATTATCGAACCGCAATTACCCGTGACCCGCAGCGCCGGATTACCAAGCGTGACCGTGCAGGACAGCGACGCCAAGACCATCATTGGACGGATCAAGGCGCCGGTCGGCCTTATGGCGCTGATGATCAACGACAAGGAACAACCCATCGGCGATGACGGTTTGTTCCGAATGAAGGTCGCGCTGACCACCGCGAAAACCCAAATCAACATCGTCGCCGTGGATACCGCCGGGCGGCGCGCCGCGACGGCGTTCATGATCGAACGCAAGGTTTCGGTTCGCAACACCACCGGTGACGCCCCGCAACTGACCGCTCTTAAACTCGACGTTAATTTTGGCAAGTTTCACGCGCTGGTCATCGGCAACAATGATTACAAGCTGTTGCCGAAGCTGGAATCCGCAGTCGGCGACGCCAAGGCCGTGGCGGAAATGCTGGAAACCCGATACGGCTTCACGGTCACGACATTGTTCAACGCCAACCGCTACGCGATCCTGTCGACGTTCAACAAACTGCGTGAAACACTATCGGAAGAAGACAATCTACTGATTTATTACGCCGGTCATGGGGAACTCGACCGCGTCAACAACCGGGGCCACTGGCTGCCCGTGGACGCCGAACCCGATAGTTCCGCCAACTGGATCTCCAACATTCAGGTCACCGATGTCCTGAACGCCATGTCGGTCAAGCAATTGCTGGTGGTCGCCGATTCCTGTTATTCGGGCACCTTGACCCGCGCCGCCGTGGCGCGGCTGGATAGCGGCATGTCGAATAAGACGCGTTCCAACTGGATCAAGCTGATGGCGGACAAGCGCGCCCGGCTCGTGCTGTCGTCGGGCGGCGTCCAGCCCGTGCTGGACAGCGGCGGCGGTAAACATTCAGTGTTCGCGGCGGCGTTTTTGAACGCCCTGGGGTCAAACAACGGTATTCTCGAAGGTCAGCGTTTATTTTCGCAGGTGTCGCAAGGCGTCACGAACGTAAGTGCGGCGGCGGCGATAGAGCAGGTCCCGCAATACGCGCCCATCAAGTATGCAGGCCACGAAGCCGGCGATTTCTTCTTTGTTCCCGTCACGAACTGAAGTTTTGAATACAACTAAGGATTTGGATGTATTCGCCTTGCATAGTATAGTTTCGAAGAACTTGTCGTTTCCGGGGATGGATCATGATTTCCAGGTTTAAGAACCACAAAAACATCGGCGCTCTTGGCGTTGTTATTGCGCTGGCGTTGAACGCCAACATGGCGCGCGCGCAGGTCGTGCCGGGTCAGGCCTTGGAAGACGCCTTCATTGTCGCCTGCGGCGTCGCTTCGGGTACGCTGCTGTCGCTGTGCACGACGGCGAACACCATTAACGGCAGCTTCGCGCTTTCCGGTGATGGTCAAGCCTCGGCAAGCCCGGGCCAGACCCTGACCAGCAACGCGTCGGCGATCGGCCGGGCTTACACCCAGACCGATGGCGTACAGAACCGGCTTGAGGAAGAGCGCAAGGAAAAGGCCGGACGGCCGAGGGGCCTCAGTGCGGGGGAAGACGTCGCATTGGGTCAATTGAGCCTTTACCTCAACCTGGGCGGCGAGGAAGTTGATCGGGACCGGGTCAACGACGTCGATCAGGAAACAGGCTATGACGGCTGGAAAGCAGGCTTTCAGATTGGCGGCGACTACCGCATTGGCGATCGCCTTGTTGTTGGCGCGCTGATCGGGGTGGACCACAGCGAAACCAAGTTCGACGCTGATGTCGCGGCGCCCGCGGGCACGGCTCCCTTCGTTCCCGGCGACAATCAAGGCGGCGCGCGTTCCAACAGCGCCATCCTGAACGTCTATTCCAGCTATAGCGTCACGGATAATTTCTACGTCGACGGCACGGTTGGGGTCGGTTACACGGATTATACATTCGACCGCAACTTCATCTTCTAAAGCAGCGGGCGCGCGTTCGCCACGGCCGCCGCCACAACGGGGCTCACGCATGGGTACGAAGTCAATGCGGGCGTCGGCATGGGGTATGATTTTTATCATAACGCCTTGAGTATCGGCCCCTACGTTCGGGCCAATTACGCGCGCAGCACGATTTCCGAATATACCGAGGAAGACCGGAGCGGTTCCGGGCTCAACATGAAGGTGGACGAAGACACCACGAATTCAATCACAGGCGTGCTGGGCGTTCAGGCCAGCTATGCGTTCAGTCAGGATTGGGGCGTCTTCATCCCGCAAGTCCG
>JABJJH010000588.1 GCA_018660965.1 Rhodospirillaceae bacterium
GACCGCTTTCGCGCGAATATCCCACAACGCCATGTCGACGCCGCTCATGGCGATGGCGCAACCCGCGCCCATGCCATGGCTGGCCAGTTGCATCTTGTAAATCCGATCCCAGACACCGACCACGTCGCTGGCGTCCATGCCCTCAATCAACGCGCGGATCGTGGTGTTGGCCAATTGGGCGACGGCGCCGGGCGCGCGGCCTGCATGGGATTCGCCCCAACCGACCAGCCCGCTCTCCGTTTCGACCTTGATAAGCACCGCGTCGCGCTTGATCGCGCGACCAATGCCAAGGGTGACCGCCTTGTCCTCGGGGATGGGAAAGGAAACTGGGTGAGCGACGAGGGATTTTATTTTCATGGTGCGCCTCGGACGATTTACGAGATTTACGATATGGGCTCCGTCGCCGGGGGATCATCGTTATCCGCCGGGTTCAAATGAATGACTTTCGTGCGTTTCCCAACGGCGGTCAGCGCGACGCGACCGTGTTTCAACGCCAGCGCCTCCGCGCCGAACAATTCGCGGCGCCATCCGGACATCGCGGGCACATCTGCGTTGTCGTCGGCTGCAATTCGCTGCAAATCGTCGGCGCTCGCAATTAATTTTGTCGCCACGTCGCTTTGTTCCGAAACATGTTTGAGCAGAACCCGCAACAAATCCGTGATTGAGCCCAGATTGCCTGGGAGTTTTTCCCATGCCGGAGCCGGCGGCAAGTCCTCCGTGGGAATAGCAACTGCTCTTTGCACGGCTTCCAGAACCAAGGCGCCGGTCGCGCCATTCGCCATGCCCTTGGGAAAACCACGCAGACGCGACAGGCTATCCACATCCTTGGGGGATTGCGCGGCGATTTCCAGAATTGCTTCGTCCCGCAGCACTCTGTTTCGGGGGACGTCCCTTTTTTGCGCCTGCATTTCCCGGCACGCGGCCAATTCACGAATGATGGCCAAGGTTCGCGGCTTGGCGTTACGGGATTTGATCCGCTTCCAGGAATTCGCCGGGTCCATTTCATAGGTCGCCGGGTTGATCAGGATGCGCATTTCCTCGTCCAGCCACGACGTTCGTTCCGATGCTTGCAGCCGCTTTGATAACTTTTCATAGGCAGGCCGCAAATGGATCACATCGGCAAGTGCGTAATCGAGTTGTTTTTGCGACAGGGGCCGCTGCGCCCAGTCGGTGAAGCGGGACGATTTGTCCGGTCGCACGCCGACGAGTTTGGAGATCAGCGTTTCGTAGCCGACCTGATCGCCAAAGCCACAGACCATCGCCGCGACCTGGGAGTCGAAAATGGGGGCGGGAATAACGCCGTTGCGATGAAAGAAGATTTCCACGTCCTGACGACCCGCATGGAACACTTTGAGGACATCAGGGTTGGACAGCAGATCATCGACCGGCGTCAAGTCGATGCCGGGCGCAAGAACATCGACCGCAACCGCTTCATCCGGTCCGGCAAGCTGAATCAGGCAGAGTTTCGACCAATAGGTCTTGTCGCGGATGAATTCGGTGTCGACGGTGACATATTCCGCCTCTGCCGCCTTGTCGCAAAACGCCGCAAGCGCGCCAGTGTCCGTGATGGGTGTAATTTGCATGAGAAATGGATACACCCATCCCATGGCGAGTAAAAGGGGGAGTACGCGGCGATGTTGGATATAGACTATCTGGAATACAAGGGTGGGCGATTGAGTTTCGCGGTTGCGGATCTGACACCGCCATGGATCGAAAATCCCGAAACAATCTTGTTTCATCACGGCGTCGCCACCGACAAGGATATTTGGGCGGCATGGGTTCCGGCGCTGGCCGGTGCGTACCGCGTCGTTCGATTGGATGTTCGCGGTTATGGCGACTCGAGCCCGACGGGACCGGACTTTGAATGGACCATGGCGGGGTTGGTCGATGACGCATTAGCCGTCGCCGATGCGCTGGGCGTAAAGCGATTTCACATGGTTGGGGAATCGACAGGCGGCACCGCCGCTTATCACGCCGCGATTCATCACCCGGACCGTTTGTTGAGCGTCACCGCTCTTTCGGCGAGTCATCGCGGCGGGGATATTCGCCATGTGGCGGCGTGGCGCGATTTTATCGCGGAGCACGGCATGCGAACCTGGTCGGAAATGATGATGGAACGACGGTTTTACCCCGGCGCCGTGACGCGCCCTGTTTGGGAATGGTTTCACCGGGTGCAATCCGAAAGCGCGGTCGAGTCAGTTTTGGGTATGGCGGAAATGTTAATGCGGCAAAATCTAACTGCTGACTTGCCTCGAATAACCGCGCCGGTGCTGATCCTGCATCCAGATTCCAGCCCTTTTCTACCCGTTGAAATAGCAGCCGAAATTCATAGCCTGATTGAAGGCTCGGAAATGCAGGTCTTGCCATACGCCAAACACGGAATCGCCTGTTCTCACGCGGTGGAGGGTGTGGCGGCTTTGCGTGATTTCCTCACGCGCCGCGCGCACCAGAATTAATTTTGGGTTATCGCGTTCGACAACGCCCCGACGGCTTGACAAACCGGGCTGTTCCATGCCCTTTGCGCGCCGAACGGAACGACGGAAAATAGAAGAACATGCACGTTTACCGCACGCACAATTGTGGCGAATTACGGCTGTCCGACGAC
>JABJJH010000326.1 GCA_018660965.1 Rhodospirillaceae bacterium
CATCACTACAGCGGTTGCGGCGTCTGCGACCAATGCCGTGGCGGCTGGGCGCAAATGTGCGTCGATGGGTCGACCGTTTATGGCGGCGGCAATGGCCACGGCGCCCATGCCGACTACATGAAAATACCCGCCAACACGCTGGTCCCCCTTCCCGATGATCTGGAATTCGCCACGGGCGCCGCGATTTCCTGCGGCACCGGCACCGCGTTTGGCGCGTTACGGCGGCTGAATTTGTCCGGGCGCGACACACTTGCGGGGTTCGGTCAGGGTCCCGTGGGATTAAGCGCCACGCAATTGGCGACGGCCATGGGGGCGCGGGTCATCGCGCTCGATTTCAGCGACGAACGTCTGGAACTCGCAAAAAGCTTTGGCGCCGATGTCACAATCAACGCCAAGGCGAACGATCCGGTTCAGGCGATCCGCGACCTCACCCATGGGCTCGGCGCTGAAAAAACCCTGGACTGCACGGGATCGCCGGACGCCAGACGCGCGGCGGTTCAAAGCGCGGCGCGTTGGGGAACGGCGGGATTCGTCGGCGAAGGCAATGACGTCACCATCGACGTCAGCCCGGATATGATCCGCAAACAGTTGACCATTGTCGCATCCTGGACATTCAGCGTCGTCGGCCAGGCGGAGTGCGCGCAATTTGTCGTTGATCGCGGCATCGACGTTGAAAAGCTGTTCACCCACCGCTTCAAGCTGGACCAGGCAGACGAGGCCTACAAACTGTTCGACCAGCAAACCACGGGCAAGGGCGTTTTCCTGATGTAACGGGTTAAGTTCCGACCCGCATTGGGCTAACCAGCCCGCGCAGGGTCGCGATGACGCTGAGCGGCGTCAACATGCCCGTCGCCGGGTTTTCCAGCGACGGGACGCCCTCGATGGTCATTTCGAACCGCGTCGCGTCAGAATCGACCTTGATGTTGTGCGTGTTGCGCGTCACCGTCGGGTCGGCCCAGATTTCGATCATTGTCTTGTCCGACCCAAGCCCCGCCAGGCTCAACGCGGCGGCCACATTGACGTTCGCCGGGAACCCGGCCGCCGCCGCCCGCGCGGTTCCTTCGAAGACCAATAGCGGCTCGCGCAATCCTTCGACGTTGATGTCGTTATCAATCAGGTGTGGCGCGCCCATAAGGCCATTCGGCGGTTTGCGGGTCACCATGCGCACCGAACGGAGTTCCCCTTCAGACGCGGCGCGCACCGCGTCCAACCCCAGCAACGCGCCCGTCGGCACGATAATCCTTGCGCCGGACTTCGCCGCGCGGGCGGGTAAATCTTCGTGTTGAAGCAACATACCGCAACTTAAGGGAATAAATATGCGCCCACCGTCTACGACGGGACCGGCGACATCCATGAACGCCGCCGCTGGCGCGCATTCGACAATCACTTCCGCATAGGCGCTCAATTCCGACAGGGACACCACGGGAACGGGCGCTGCGAAATCGGCCATTCGGTCGGCGGCGCGGTTTGTGCGGCGCGCCGAAACGGCGGTAAGTCGTAATCCGGGAATGCCTTTATCGAGCCGCCGCGCCACCGCTTCGCCTATAACACCGAAGCCGCCAATGCCGACCGTGAGTTCCTTCATCTTGATTTCATCCCGACGGCTCCAATAGTCAGCCCTCGAAATGAGCCGCGCCAGTTAGAGACTGGTCTCACTGTAGTCTTGAAATTTTTGTATCGAATTCGATTTCGCACGGCGCAATCGTATCAAATTCTCGTTAATCCGCAACTGCTCGGGATCGCCAATGTCGAGTAAATAACGCCCATCGTCATCGATCCCCACCTGTTCCTGTAACACTTCAATTGCTTGTGAAATCACTTCAATTTCAGACCGTAAGGACTCCCAATCCACGGATTTGTACATATCGTTCATCGTTTATTCTCCAAAATACACGCGCTTTTAGCGCCTTTGGAAATTACGATAATTATCTTTTGTTAACAAATAGATAAAGGTTGCATTTGAGACAAAGCCTGGGACGTTTCAGCCTAAATTTTGTCTAAATTTCATGGCGCCGTTCCCCTCACGCCGCCGCGCCGAAATAACATTGCGGCGTCATGTTGAACGCCAATCAGCGCGGGCACGACCAGCAGCACCAGAAACGTCGTAATCATGAGCCCGAACACCAGGGTCACGGCCATGGGAATCAGGAATTGGGCCTGTAGACTGCGTTCGAACAGCAGCGGGGTCAGACCGCCCATGGTCGTCGCCGACGTCAGGATAACCGCGCGGAGCCGGTCGCACGCGCCGTTCACGATAGCGTCGTGAATAGTCTCATTGTTCCGAATTCGTTCATCGATGGTGCTGACCAGAATAATGGAATCGTTCACGACGATCCCCGACAATCCAATTAAAGCCATCAGGCTGAGGATGCTGAAATCATACCCCAACAACAGATGCCCCAGAACCGCGCCGACGAACCCAAGGGGGATAATCGCCATGACCACGATGGGCCGGAAATAGCTGGCGAACACCCAGGCGAGAATGACATAAATCGCCGCGAGCCCCAAAAAGGCCCCGACTTTCATATCGCCCAGGGTTCGCGCCTGTTCCTCCGCCTTACCCGCGAACTTTACGTTCAGACCATGCCTGGCGGCGATATCGTCAATACCATCGCGCCGCAACGCCGACAAAACCAAATTCGTGCTGTTCAAGGCTTCGTCTATTTCCGCTGTGACGCCGACCTGCCGCACGCCGTCTTCGCGTTTGATTCGGGAAAATCCGAGCTTTTCGGTTAAAGAGACCGCTTCTTCCAGTTCCACTTCCGCGCCGGTGGGACTGCGTAAATAAAGACCGTCGAGACTGCCGGTGTCGTCCGCGCCGCGCGGGAAGCGCACCCGGACCGTCACTTCCTCGTCCCCTCTGGCGAAGCGTTTCGCGATGGCCCCTTCGAAGGCGTGGCGGATCTGGGTTCCGACGCTGCCGGTGTTGAAACCCAGTGCGCGTCCTTCCGGCGTCACGGTCAGTATAGCTTCGCGCTTGCCGTAAGGAAGATCGTTTTCAACATCGCTGACGCCCGGGTATCGTTTCAACAAATCACCGACCTCTTCCGCCGCCTGCTTCAACGCGCCAAGATCGCCACCGGACAGGCGAATATCAATTTCCCGTCCCGGCGGCCCGCCTTGCGCCGCGCGCACGCTTAAAACGGTCAGTCCCGCCAACGGTCGAATGCCCGAGCGCCAGGCATCGATAATCGCGGTGGTGCGAATGTCGCGCTGGTCCGATGCGGTCAACTCCACCACCATCCCGCCAATATGGTCGCCGGCGTTCGTCGCGCCGCCTTGCGCGCCCACTTCCGCTCCGACTTTCATCAGGTTCATGCGAACCAAACCGCCCGCGCCACTGGTCAGCGTTTGTTCGGCGGCGAACAGGGCGCGTTCGACTTCATCCAGCATTTTGACGGTCTTGGAACGGGGAACACCTGCGGAAAATTGCACGTTCACGTACAGCTTGTCGGCTTCGGGTTGGGGGAAAAAATGAAAGGCGATGCGGCCGCCCGCCATGATTCCGATACAGATAATGAACGCGCCAATCGCGGTTGCAATCGTTGCGTATCGCCAGGTGATCGCGACTTCGACGGAGCGGCGGAACAACCCGTCGCGAAACGCGTCGAAGTGATTATTGAACCATGTCCTCGCGCGGGAGCGACGCCGCTTATTGAACGCCAGGGCGCCGCGCATATGACCCGGCAAAATGAAAAAACACTCCACCAGACTGGCGAGTATTACGGCGATCACGACCAGCGGAATCGCCCGCAGTATCTGTCCGATGACATCGGAAACCACCAACAGCGGCACGAATGCGGCGATGGTCGTCAAAGACGAACTGAACACCGGCGCCGCCATGCGCCGCGCCCCGCCAACGGCCGCCTCCAGCGGGTCATCGCCGTGACGGGCGCGCCACGCCGAATGTTCACCGACGACGATGGCGTCATCCACGATGATGCCGAGCGCCATGATCAGGCCGAAGAGGCTAACCATATTGATGGTCTGCCCCGTCATCGTCATGATCACCATGGTCGCGAGCAAGGAAGTCGGTATGCCCATCGCGACCCAGAATGCGGTCGGCGTGTTCAGGAACACAAACAACACGATCAACACCAGCACCAATCCGCTAACGCCGTTCTTCACCAAAAGATCGATGCGGCCACGGATTAAATCCGCCTGAATATCGTATTGCTCCAACGTAAGGTTTGTCGGCAGGGTCGGGCGCAATTCGGCAATATAAGCATTCGTCAAATCCGCGACTTCAAGGGCGTCGGCCTGAACCGCGCGCTGGATTTGCAGCTCGATTGCAGGGTGTCCGTTTCGGCGCGCGCCGCCGCCGCCTTCCTCGAACCGTTCGGACACCACGGCGATATCGCGCAGAAGGATTTTTTGACCATTATCGCGAGCGCGCACCTCGATTTTACCCAACGCAAAGGCGTCCTTCTTCAGGCCGAGGCTGCGAATTTGCCGTTCCGCCACGCCGGTTGTGTCGCCGGACGGCAAATCCTGGGAAGTTTCGTTGATCCTCGATGCGACATCGCCAAGGGTAAGGTCCAGTTCCAATAACCGTTCCGGCGGAATTTCAGCCCAGATTTCTTCATCCCGGCTACCGAATATGACGATTTGATCGACGCCGCGCGCCAATAACTCATCGCGGATTCGTTTGGCGACCGCCTTTAGCGACGCATCCGAATAGGGACCGGAAATAACCAGCCGCGACACCGGATCGTATCGAACCACGCGTCGTATTTCCGGGGTCTCGCTGTCTTCGGGCAAGGTCGTGACCTGCCCGACCGCGGTTTCGATATTCGATAACGCCGCCTGCATGTCGGCGCCGGGGTTGAATTCAATGACGATTGTTCCCGCGCCTTCCAGCGACCATGACCGAACCCGCCTGACGCCATCCAGGAACCGCACTTCCGGCTCGATGGCCTGGATTATATTTGAATCGACGTCTTCTGCGCTGGCGCCGGGCCAAGCAACCGACACCCTGATAATATCCAGCCCAAAATCCGGGAAGAATTGCGTATTCATCCGAAACAGCGACACCAGTCCCACGACCATCATCACCGCCATCAACAAATTCGCCGCCGTTCGATGACTGGCGAACAAGCGAATGATGCCGCCGGATTCCTTGCCGCCGTCAGCCATGGTGAAGCGGGCTCATGGCGTGGACACCTTTACGCCCGGTCCAATTTCCGGGAACCGGCTCGTCGCCACGATTTGCCCATCCTTCAGCCCACCGCGCACCAACACGTCCGCATCGACGCGCGCGACAAACGTCACGGCCACGGATTTCAATCGATCACCTTCGATGAGATACACCGTGTCGTTGTGGTGCAGAGCCGATTCCGGCAAGCGCACCACGGTTTCATACAAGCGACCCGGCATGACAATGCGCACGAACGCGCCGGGGCGCAGCGCCGATTTTGCATCCAATCCGCTTAACCGCGCAATCAGGTCAACGCCGCCGCTGGCCGTGTCGATTTCACTGCTTTCCCGTTCGATGACAGCTTGCAGCGGTTCGGCGCCGTCACGTCCCTGCCAATATACGCGCACGACCCGGCCCTTGAATCCAACCCCGGTTCGCAAGCGGCTGAACCGTGTGTTGCCAATGTGGAAGCGAACCTCCAACCGCCGCGCGTCAATCAACCGTGCGACCCTGTCGCCGACGCCAAGTTGCTTACCCAGTTCGGCGTCCGCATCCACCAGAAAACCGTCGAACGGCGCCGTCAATCGCGCATTTTCCAGATCGCGCCCCGCGCGCCGGACGGTGACCTCCAGCCTGTCGATGATCGCGTCCTGTTGACCCAATCGCGCCTTGCCGGTTTCAATGGCGCGGCGCCGATCCGTGATCCTTTGTTCATTTTCGCTAAGCGCCGTCTTGGCGTCGTCCAGCGTCTTGACCGACCCGGCGCCGGATCCGCGCAGTTTTTCACGCCGTTGGACGTCGCGCCGTCGAATCGCCGCCTGGGTCTTGTCATGAACCAGTAAATTGCGCGCGCCCTCTACGTCGGCTTCGATTTCCCCGCGACGCGCCCGCGCTTCCGCCAATTGCGCGTTGGCTTCATCCAGAAACGAGCGGTAGTCGAACGGGTCAACCTGCACCAGAAGGTCGCCTTTCGCGACGACGCCGCCATCGCGGTACTGTGCGCCGACGCCAACGACGCTGCCCGCCACCAGGGGCCGCAATTCCACTTCGCGCCCGGCAAGGACCTGACCATACAACGTCCAGTCCGGTTGTTGCGCCCCGACCCGGACCTGCATGGTCTCCACGGGCCAGACGCGTTCCTGCGGCGGTTCGCTAACGATTTCCGGTCGGGTGGCGCGCAAAATCGCGGCGGCGGCCACCGCAATCGCGATGATGGCGACAGGGATTCCAATCTTGAAAACTCGCGGGAACGCCAAGACGTGTCCTTACTGCAATTGCCCAAAATACGTCACGCACGACACACCTGGAATATTCCCGGCGCGCTTCGAATATTTACCCATATAAGGCTGGATTCAAGGTAGTGCGACACAATTCGTTCACGCGAAACAGCCGCCTCGCGCTAAATCGGTCTTGACCCAACGACGGCGCCCGTTAATTTGCCCTTAATTCATTCACCCCCATTCAATTGACCCAACAACCACCGTGGGAGACCCACCATGTCAGATCCTCAATACGATGTCGCCGTTCTGGGCGCGGGCAACGCCGCCCTTAGCGCCGCGTTATCCGCACAGGAAAACGGCGCGAAAGTCGTCGTCATTGAAGCGGCCCCCATCGATGAAGCGGGCGGCAACAGCCGGTACACCGCCGGCGCCATACGCTTCGCGCATGACGGCCTGGAGGATTTGAAAACCGTTCTCGACCTGACTGAAGACGATATCGCCAACGCGGATTTCGGCACCTACACCAGCGACCAGTTCTATGACGATCTGTTTCGCCTGACCCAATACCGCAGCGACCCCGACAAATCCGAACTCCTGGTCACGAAAAGTCTTGAAACAGTGCAGTGGATGAAAAGCCGGGGCGTCAAATTCCAACCCAGCTATGGCCGTCAGGCGTTCAAGGTGGACGGAAAATTCCGCTTTTGGGGCGGGCTGTGCGTCGAAACCTGGGGCGGTGGCGAAGGCCTGATCGAGCTGGAAACCAAGGCGGCGAAGGAAAACGGCATCGACATCCTGTATGAAACCAGGGGCGTTTCGTTGTTGTACGATGACCAGAAGGTCACGGGGATTCGGGTCAAACACGCAGGCGAACTTCGCGACATCAATGTCAAATCCGTGGTTCTGGCGTCGGGCGGTTTCGAAGCTAACACCGAAATGCGCACCCGCTACCTCGGCCCCGGTTGGGAATTCGCCAAGGTTCGCGGCACCCGCTTCAACATGGGTGCGGGCATCACCATGGCGCTGGACATCGGCGCCATGCCGCACGGCAACTGGTCGGGCTGCCACGCGGTCGGCTGGGATTTAAACGCGCCGGAAACCGGCGATCTGGCCGTCGGCGACAACTTTCAGAAGCACAGCTATCCGCTGGGCATCATGGTCAACGCCACCGGCAAGCGTTTCGTCGATGAAGCCGCCGATTTCCGTAACTACACCTACGCCAAATACGGCCGCGATATCCTGCAACAGCCCGGCATGATGGCCTGGCAAGTCTTC
>JABJJH010000323.1 GCA_018660965.1 Rhodospirillaceae bacterium
CGACGACGGCGAGCCGTACGTTGTCGGCGATACGGCGACGCTATTGCAGCAAGCCGCCGATCATTACAATAACCATGCCTACAGGGCGACCGCGACGATCTGTTTGCGTCTGATTGAAGCGAACCCCGATCTTGGCGAGGCTTGGTATTTCCTTGGACGCGTCGCCATCGAAACCGGAGATTTCAAGACCGCCGTCGAATATCTTGTGCGCGCTGTTTCGCTGGAGCCGAAAAACAACGCGGCGCGCGGGTCGCTTGCGTATGCCTTGGAATCACGCGGACAAATCGAGCAGGCGATCACGGCTTGGCGAACCTACCGAAATTTAGCGCCCGACGACGCCAATGCGCCATTTCGCCTGGCCGCGTTGTTGGCGGGCGAGGGAAAACTGGATGAAGCGGTCGATTTGTACGAGGAAGTCGTTCGTCTTCGACCGGACGATCCCGCTCCCTTGGTGGAGCTTGGTCGTCAATACTTGCGTGCGCAACAGGGAGCCATCGCTGTGGAGACGCTTCGTCGCGCCGTGCGAGTTGACGAAACACGGTTCGATTCATGGTACAATCTGGCCAGCGCCCTGCACGGGCACGGTGATCCGAACGGCGCCATTGACGCCTACGAATCCGCGCTGGACCTGGACAAAGAAAATCCCGATTGTCACAACGCGCTCGGCGTCGCATTTCGCGAACGAGGCGAATTCGCGAAAGCCGTTCACCACGGCGAAAGGGCGGTCATACTGCGCCCCGACATCCCCGAATTTTTGAACAACCTCGGCGCCGCCCTGATTCTAAACGACCGCGCTTTGGACGCCGTCGAAACTCTGGAAAGGGCGCTCACCCTAAAACCCGACGACGGGGAAATTTTGAACAATCTCGGCGTTGCGTATATGGGGCTCGGCCGGCTGGTCGAATCGATTGCATGCTTCGAGGCTGTATTGTCCGCACAAGAGGACTGGGCCGACGTCCACCATAATCTTGGCAATGCGCAGCGGCAGGCGAACCGACTGGACGACGCCGAGCCGCATTTCAAGCGTGCGCTTTCAATCGACCCCAACAATTTTCAGATTCACGGCAGCTACGCCGTCGCCCTGCTGACCATGAACCGGCCCACCGACGCCATCGCGGCGTATCGGAAGGCGATAACGCTGGCGCCGGAAGAACCGGAACTTCACAAAGGCCTCGGGATCGCCCAGCTCATGGCCGGCGACATGGCGGAGGGATGGCGCAATTACGAATGGCGGTGGCGTTGCACCGACTTCACCGTGCGTGATTTCGGCTCGAAACGCTGGCGCGGACAGCGGATTGAAAACGCGACGCTTCTTATCCATGCGGAACAAGGGTTTGGGGATACACTGCAATTTTGCCGGTATATCCCGCTCGCCCGGAAACAATCCGGCGCCGCGCGCGTCGTTGTCGAAGTGCAACGCCCGATGGCGCCCTTGTTGCGCTGCTTCGAAGACGGCGCCTGCACGGTCATCGTGCGCGGCGATCCGATTCCGACCGTGGGCTTCGATATTCCGATGCTCAGCCTTCCGGGGTTATTCGACGCCGGTCTGGAAGACGTTCCGCATGAAACCCCTTATTTGCGAACAACCGATGCGCTTGGCCGGGACTGGAAGGCGCGCGTTGACTCCGCAAGCCCATCGCCAACATCACGGAAGATAGGCTTCGTATGGTCAGGCAACCCCAATCGCCAGGACGACGCCCTGCGCTCCTGTCCCATCGAGGAAATCGCACGCCTTTGGGATGTTCCGGATTGTACGATTGTTAGTCTTCAGGTCGATGCCGGTCCGGGCGCCCTGGCCCGATACCCCCAAATCATTGACCTGGGGTCGCACGTCACTGATTTTGCTGACACCGCCGCGCTAATTCAGTCGCTCGACCTCGTTATCACCGTGGACACCGCCGTCGCCCATCTCGCCGGCGCGTTGGGGGGACCGGTCTGGGTGCTGTTGGGGCACGCCGCAGATTGGCGATACCTACTGGATCGGACCGACAGCCCTTGGTATCCGTCGATGCGGTTGTTCCGGCAACCGTC
>JABJJH010000187.1 GCA_018660965.1 Rhodospirillaceae bacterium
AAGGTCACCACTTCGCAATTATATTCATCCTGCAACCAGCGCAGGATCACCGAGGTGTCGAGACCGCCCGAATAAGCCAGCACGACTTTTTTAACGGGGCCCGACTTCGCTGAATTCGACATGCGTCACCTTAATTACTGTCGGCGGCAATGCCGCCATTCTTAACACAATTCCACCCGCCGAGCGGGCGGCGGCGCAGTATAGGGCCGGAATTTCACCCTGCAAGCGCCGCGTCCTTGAATTTCGCCGCGCACGGATTACAGTCCCTGTGAATATGCACTTCACCAAACGGGGACCCCGACCATGAGCGACGACATCCTGAACGAATCCGAACTCGCCGCCTTGCGCGCGCTGGACACGCCGACCGTCTGCAACGCGCTGGAAATCACCTCGCCGGAACGCCGCGCGGTGGGCTTCACCACCACGCCGCTGGTCTGCCCGCGCCCCGGATTGCCGCCGATTGTCGGCTACGCCCGCACTGCACGTATGCGCGCCATGACCCCGGCCCTGCCGGACGCCGTCGACCGAGTCGCGTATTACGAATACGTCGCGGCCGGTCCCGACGGCGCGCAAAGCCAGATCCCGCGCATCGTGGTCATCCAGGACATCGACACCTCGCCCGGCTTCGGCGCGTTCTGGGGCGAGGTCAACTCCAACATTCACAAGGCGCTCGGCTGTCCCGGCGTCATCACCAACGGCTCCATCCGCGATATCGACGACTGCGCCGAAGGCTTCCAGTTGCTGGCCGGCAATATCGGCCCGAGCCACGCCCATGTGCACATCACCGATTTCGGCGGCGACGTCATGGTCAACGGCATGGCCGTGTCGTCCGGCGATTTGATCCATGCGGATCAGCATGGCGCCGTCATCATTCCCCATGCGGTGGCGCGGGACGTTCCCGCCGCGGCGGCGCAGATTTCCGCGCGCGAGGCCATCATCCTGAAAGCCTGCAAGGCGCCGGGGTCCAGCATCGTCGAGGTGAAAGCGGCCCTGGCGCAAGCGGCCGAATACCACTAGGTCGCAAGCGGCCGAGCACCACTAAGTCGCGAGCGACCGCCTAAAAGTTTTCGACGCTTAAAAGTTTTCAACCCAGGGCCGCAGTTCCATTTCCCAGGTCCAGGAACTGCGGTGCTGGCGGTGAACGTGCAGATAACTGTCGGCGATGGCGTCGGGGTGCAGGGTGCCGTCCTCGCCGCGCGCGACCGTGCGGTCGTCACTCGTGGTCACCATGATGCCGCCGTCGATGACAAAGTGGCCGACATGAATATTCTTCGGTTGCAGTTCCCGCGCCAGGCTTTGCGCCAACCCGCGCAACCCGAACTTGCCCATCGCGAAGGCCGACGAATTCGGATACCCCTTCACGCTGGCCGACGCCCCGGTCAGCAGAATTGTCCCGGAACCCCGCGCGACCATGCGCCTGGCCGCCGCTTGGGCGACCAGAAACCCGCCGAAACATGATATCATGATGGCGGTGCGCACCGCTTCGGGGTCCAGATCCTCCACCGGGCCGCGCGCGCGGTTGCTGGCGTTGTAGACCACGATATCGGGCGCGCCCATATCGCCGTCGACCGCCGCGAACAGCGCGTCCACCGATGTCGGGTCGGAGGCGTCGCAGCCATAGGCCGTGGCGCTGGTTTCGCTCGCCAGATCCGCCAGCCGGTCCGGATTGCGCGAGGCCACCGCCACCGCCATGCCTTCCTTGTGAAACAACCGCGCCAGCGACGCGCTCAACCCGCCCCCGACGCCAACGATCAACGCTTTTTCCTGATCGGCCATACTCTATTCCTCCCCCTTATGAACGCGGCGTCACGCGCGCCGTTGCCGCACGCTTTCCGATTTCAACTGCCCGCACGCCGCCAGAATATCGCGGCCGCGCGGTGTGCGCACCGTCGAGACATAGCCCGCATTATGCAGAATATCCGCGAATTGTTTGATCGTCGCTTCGCTGGAACATTCGTATTGAACTCCCGGCCACGGGTTGAACGGAATCAAGTTGAACTTGGCCGGAATTCCCTTCACCAGCCGCACCAGCTCGCGCGCGTCCGCAGGCGAGTCGTTCACGCCCTTCAACATCACGTATTCGAAGAAGACACGGCGCGCGTTGGACGCGGCGGGGTATTCCCGACACGCCGCCATCAATTCCTTGAGCGGATACTTGCGGTTGATCGGCACCAGTTCATCGCGCAAATCGTCGCGCACCGCATGCAGCGAAATCGCCAGCATGACGCCCAATTCAGCCCCGAGGCGGCGAATTTCCGGCACCACACCCGAGGTGGAGACCGTAATCTTGCGCTTGGACAGCGACAGACCGTTTCCATCCATGGCGATGCGCAGCGCCTTGGCCATGTTGTCGTAATTCAACAGCGGCTCGCCCATGCCCATCATGACGATGTTTGTCAATGACCGGTCCACCGCCGAGGACGGCCAGGTGCCGACCTCGTCGCGCGCCGTCATGATTTGCCCGACGATTTCACCCGGTTCCAGATTGCGCACCAGACGTTGCGTCCCGGTGTGGCAGAACGCGCAGGTCAGGGTGCAGCCGACCTGGCTGGACACGCACAGCGTGCCCCGGTCGGGTTCGGGAATGAACACCGTTTCGGCTTCCTGCGCATCGTCGAACCGCAACAGCCATTTGCGCGTGCCGTCGGTCGATATCTGCTGCGACGACGTGCCCGGCCGGTCAATGCGGAACTGATCGCCCAGCGACTCCCGCAAATTCTTGGACAGGCTCGTCATCGCCGCAAAATCGGTCGCGCCGTGCTGGTAAACCCACTGATAGACCTGTTCGGCGCGAAATTTCTTTTCGCCCATCGCCGCGAAGGCCGCGATCAAATCGTCACGATCCATCCCGATCAAATTCGGGCGCAAATCATTGCGCAACAAATTCGCACCCGAATTTGCGACCAAATTCTCGCTTAAGGGCGTTTCGGATTTGGCAAGTTCAGTCATAGCCTGTTCATATAGCGCCAAGGGGGCCGTGCGCAACCAATACGCGCCCAAAGGCGCCCCCGAATTTCGGGACGACAGGGGTTAAGGGGGTGACCGTAAGCGGACGTGACATACATCATATACCGGGCGCCCCCGCGCGTTCACACTTCACATAACGGGCCACTATTTTAGGCGTGGCCACCTTGGGAGACACATGATGGATAAAGAAGAACTTTCTACGGCCTTGTCGATGGCGGTCGATGAAATGGAAGGCGAACAGGGCGACAGCCATGAAATATTCATGCGCATTCACCAGATTCTGCAAACCATGCGCGCCGAAGGCCTGCCGGTGCCCGAAAACCTCGCGGCGCTGGAAAAGGAACTGGGCGAACGCTTCGAAGCGGACGCGAAAGAGTAACGTCCCAAACTCGGAATATAGAGGCCCAGAATTCAGAAATGTAATGTCTCGCCCCCCTTTTCGATATGCATGGATTAGCATCAGTTAGCATTTATGGACGCCGCGCCGCGCCAGACCGCCCCGCTTCGGGACCATATAAACCGCCGCGCCGCAATACGTAAAATAGGTATGTAGTCTTAAATAAATAAGATTCAAGAGGCGAGATAAAATCGCAACCGCAGAACCACGATGCCAAACACAAGCACGGGTCAGACACCAGCATGGGAAAGATCATGGTGACCACACGACGCCGAATCCTCGCCAAGGCGCTAACCTGGCGCGCCACCGCAACCCTGGACACGTTCATCATCACTTATTTCGTGACCGGCAGCGGCGCTTGGGCGACGTCCATCGCCAGCATCGAAGTCCTGACGAAGATCGCCATCTACTACGCCCATGAACGGGCGTGGAGCTGGGTCAAATGGGGCCGGGGGTAGGGCTGTTGGGGGTGTTTATTGGCGCCGCGAATATAGCGGAGTCACGGGACGCTCATATTTGGTCCGAGGGCCAACAATCCAACGCTTCAGAGAAAGAATCAGGCTTCAGGTAGATAGGCGGGCACGGGCCGAAACCCCGTTTCACTTTCGTGGCGTACACAGATCCGGAAAGCAACATTTTTGCCGGAGACGCCAACCGGCAAGTCACAGGCGATCAGGGCGTCGACAAGTTCGGGTCGGCCCGCAGACAGGAATATCTTGATCGGCGCCACCAATGTCGCATTGTGAATGAGGCTGTCAGCCTTCAACTTGCCAGCAACCACTGGCGCCTGACCCGCTATCTTGACATTGACGTGGCAGCCGATGGTTTGCACCTGGCGCTGACCCTTGCCGCCAGCGTAGGCCATGTGCACCGCAAAGACATGGTCGCCTGTCTTATTCGGGACGAACTGTCCCCGAATGTTAAAGGCGGCGTCTGCTGGCAGGTAAATGCCTTCGTGTTCCCGATGTTGAAGCATATTAATCCAGCTTCCGGTATGGACAAACGACCCAGAGTCATTGGATTTGCGCAGATTTGCGAGGTAATTTGCCGGTTCAGGCGGCTGGAATGCGCGAACGTGCCAGCCCTTGCGTTGGCCGGACCGCACCTCGGTACTGGCCACCGGATGGTTTAACATCGCGATAGCGCCGTCGAGTTTGGTCTCCAAAACCTGAAGGCGACGGTCGAGATCAGCTTGTTGAGAGTCGTTGCGAGACTGGCTTTGATCAGATTGGCTTATACGATAGCTGAAGCCGCCCGAAACCAGCGCCGTGAAAATTACGGATGCCGCCAAAACCGCCAGGCCGCCGACTCGTTTTTTGCGCTGTCTCATCATATTAAGCTGCCTTGTTTTAGGGTCGGTGGCATAGATTGACCAAAATCCTCTCCCGCACTTCAAAAAATACGATTTAAATATAAATAAATAATTAAAATTCTTAAAATTTTATCTAAATTGAAGGTTCCAAGAACACGGTGTCCCCAAAATTTCAGCGTTGTTCTCACTTAGGGTTTCGACGCCTTTTTCTCGCCTCCTTGGACTTATGGCCTCGGGGTCGGCCAGACGGGAAATCCGGCAAGAGGTCCATCGCCAGCATCGAAGTACTGACGAAGATCGCCATCTACTACGCCCATAAACGGGCGTGGAGCTGGGTCAAATGGGCTGGATGTAGGGGAGGCTAGGTGGCTGGGCAGTGGCGTCAATTAAGCATTATGTCCCTGTAACTTTCTGTAGTTTCTGTAACTTCCAATAATCTCGCCGAATGTATTGTCGGTGAATTAAGGGGATAGAAGTGTAATTGCTGCTCCGTCCGAAATCCCACACTACCGCAACAAGCGTCACCCACACCCCCTCAACCCCACCCCAACCCCCGCAGGGCCGTTGCGCTGGCCGGGATTTCGGTGTCGGGGTCGTTGCAGATGATTTCCAGCATGATGGGACCGTCATAACCGACCGCCTCGCACGCCGCCGCGCCCTCGGCGAACGGCACCGTCCCTTCGCCCACCGGCGCATGCAGATAGACATTGGCGGGCGTGTCGGACACGTGCACCAGCGCCAGCCGCGGGGCCATGGTCTGGAAGCCTTCGCCCAGGTCTTCGCCGTGGAAATAGGCGTTGGCGATGTCGTAGACCACGCCCGCGTCCTCGACGGTATAAGCGTCCAGCGCCGCCATCAGTTCCACCGCGCCCGGCAGGAAGGCGAAGGGCATGTTTTCGACCAACAGGCGGGTTCCCGCCGCCCGCGCCGCCGGGATCAGCGTGTCCATGGCGCGGTGAAAATGGCCGAGCAATTCGGCGCGGGGCGCGGGCAGCAGGGGGTTGGGCTTTCCGACCCCGATGACCACGCCTGGAACCTCCAGATCGCCCGCCAGCGCGATAATCTTGCTGACCACTTCGATGCTGTAGGCGCGCATGCCCGGCGCGGCGGCGGCGATGTTGATGTCGACATTGGGCATGTTCAAGGTGATGAAGGGCAAACCGGCGTCGCGGCTTTTTTGTTTAAGCGCGCGGCGCGCGCCCGCATCCAGATCGTCGGGCCAGGCGTGCCCCGGATACATCATCACCTCCAACCCCTGCGCGCCGCCGCCCGCATAGGCGTCGATGCAATCCCCGGCGCTGTGGGAAAAGGTGTAGGCGTAGGTGTTGAGCGCGAAGCCTTCGAGTTCGATCATGTCATTCTCCTTTCGGCATCCTCCTTGTGGGTGGCGTTAGTATAGCGCGTGCGGAACCTTTGGCGTAAATGCGGCTTGCATCCGCGCTGGGCTGTTGGCTTAATCGCATCAGGCATTAACCTTCTCCCAACAAACGCGGATATACCCCATGACTGAAGTTTCCCCGGAAGTTGTTGCGCAACTGGCCCCGACCGGGGTGCTGCGCGCCGGCATCAACATGTCCAATTTTCTGCTCGTCGTCGACAAGACCGCGTCCGGCGACCCGATTGGCCCGTCGCCAAGCCTGGCCCTGGCCATCGCCGATGCGCTGGGCGTGCCGCTTAAACTCGTGCCGTTTGATACGCCCAGCGAAGTCGCCGCGGCGGCGGGCAAGAATATCTGGGATATCGGCAATATCGGCGCCGAACCGCAACGCGCCACCGTGATGGATTTCACCGCCGCCTATGTGGAGATTCAGGCGACCTATCTGGTGCCGCCGGGGTCGCCCATCCAGTCCGTCGACGAGGTCGACCGGCCCGGCAACCGGATTTCCGTGTCCAAGGGCAGCGCATATGGGCTGTATCTGGAAAACCACATCAAACAGGCCGAATTGTTGGCGGTCGAGGGCGGGGACGCCGCGTTCGACGCGTTCGTCAACGATAAACTGGAAGCCTACGCCAGCCTGCGCCCGCGTCTTGTGACCGAGGTCGAGAAAATGCCGGGCTCGCGCATCCTCGACGGGCAGTTTTCCGCCGTGCAACAGGCCGTCGGCGTCAACAAGGGCAACCCTGCGGCCTATGCATGGGTGAAGGACTTTGTCGAAACCGCGAAATCCAGCGGCATGGTGGCGGGCTTCATCGAAACGCACGGGGTCCAGGGCAAGCTGTCCGTCGCGCCGCCCGCGTAGGTTCGGCTTCATGACCCCCGAAAATTTACCCAGCGACAACCCGTTTGAAGGACTGGCGGCGCGGTATCAGCAAAGCCGCCCGGACTACCCGGACGATCTGCTCGCCCATCTGCCCCGCCTCGCCGGTGAGTCGGTTGGCGTTCTCCGCACGCTGGTCGATGTCGGGGCGGGCACTGGCATCGCGACGCGCGCGTTCCGCCGCGCGATGGCGCCGGACTGGGCGATCACCGGGGTCGAGCCGGGACCGGACATGCGCCGTCAGGCCGCCGCCGCGACGCCCCCCGAAGACGCCATCGCGTTTGTCGATGGCGGTGCGGAATCGCTGCCCGTCGATGACAAAAGCATGGGCATAGTGACCGTGGCGCAGGCGATTCAGTTCTTCGACCGTCCGGTGTTCTACGCCGAAGCCGAACGGGTGCTGTGTTCCGGCGGGCTGCTGGGGATTTTGCAGAACAATCGCGACTGGCGCGCCAGCGCGTTGCTGGACGCCTACGAAACCTACGCGGAGGCCAACGCCGCCGGGTACAGCCGGGATTATCGCGACATCGACCTCATGGGCGAGCTGTCGGCGCTGGACTGGGCGGAACCGGCGATGCGCTTCGACCATACCTGGACAATGCCGATGACGCCGGACCGCTTCACCGCCATGACCTTGTCGCGGCGCACCATGAAGCCCGCCGTCGCCGCGTTGGGGGAAGAAAGGGTGGCGGCGGATTTAACCGCGCTCGCCACGACACACGCCGATGCGACCGGCGCGGTTCAAATTCCCTATTTGTCGGAATTATTCGTGGCCCGAAAAACGTAATGGCCCGAAAATCGTAATGGCCCGAAGCGTTACTTGACGCGGCACGCCTTGTTGATGGCGTTGTGGGCGGCGGTGAAACCGAACAGTTCAAATGTATCCCTGGTCTTCGTGCCCCGGCGTGAAACGCCTTGGATCACCATGATCTTGCCCGCGCGCATGGCCTTGACCAGCGCCGCGTCGTCCTGGGCCGTGTTGTTCCACGCGGTTTCGGCTTCGGTGAACAGGGTGAATTTTTTCTCAACGTCGATGGTGATCGTGACCACGCTGTCGGGCTTGAACCTGTACCCGGCTTCGAAACTCACTTCATGCACCCGCTTTTGCCGGGTCCAGGGCCGATGCGACACGAACATCACGACCTCACCGCGTTTTGTGTATTTGCCTTCGCTTTTATTGGCCGAAGCCCAGATCGCGCAAACGGTCTTGCCGCGCTCCTTGAAGGTATAGGCTTCCCAGTTCCGGAATGTTCCCAGCCCGGTTTCATTCGCGCCCTGCGCAATTGTCGCGCCCAGCATCGAAAGTGCGAATAGTCCTGGTGCAATGTATTTCATCAATCGCATCTAAACACCTGATTGCCGTGAACATGGGGGGCCAGGTCTTCCACCGGTCCGCCGGCGGTCGGCGGGCGCGGCGCGTGACGGCCCCGGGTTATCATCCGGTCGTACATCAAAATCGCCCCGGCGACGCCGACATTGACGCAAAACTTTGTCGGAATTTTGACCACGTGATCGCAGCGCTCGACCAGTTCCGGCGACAACGACCCGCGTTCGGGCCCCAACACATAGGCCGCGCGCACGGGATGGGTGAAGCTGGGCAGGTCCACCGCGTCATCCATCAATTCCACCCCGACCAGTTCGCAGCCATGCGGCAGGCGAAATCCGTCCAGGGTGTCGAAATGATGCAGCGGCACGTGGCGCGACGTTTGCGACGTGTCCGATTTGTGCAGCGCCGTGACGTCGACGGCGGGCGCGATGGCGAACACGAAGTCCGCGCCAAACGCATGGGCGGAACGAAACAAATTCCCGACATTCATCGGTTTCGAGATGCGCTCCACGCCTATTCCAAAATATCCTCGCATGGCGCGGAACCTTGCATGGCGGCCCCCCTCAAGGCAAGTTGCTTCGTCGCGGATTTGTGCCAAATTTTCTGAAAGGGCGGCGGACATGCGCGCCATTCGAATTCATGAACCCAGCGGCGTCGACGGGTTGGCGCTGGAGGAGGTTCCCTCGTTGACGCCCGGCCCCGGCGAAGTGCGGATCGAAGTCCACGCGGCGGGGTGTAACTTTCCCGACACGCTGATGCTTAAAGGCGCCTATCAGGACAAACCCGACTGGCCCTTCACGCCGGGCAAGGAAGTCGCGGGAATTATCATGGATGTTGGCGCGGGCGTGCCCAAGGGCGCTGACGGTTTCGCGCCGGGCGACCGGGTCATGGCGCTGGTCGGGCATGGCGGGTTCGCCGAAGAAGTCACAGTCATCGCCGAGGAAGTCCACAAAATTCCCGACACGATGGATTTCATGACCGCCGGCGGATTCGCCCTAACCTACGCCACCAGCTATATCGCGTTGCATCATCATCAAATTCACCTGACCCCCGGCGAAGTCCTGCTGGTGCTGGGCGCGGGCGGCGGCGTCGGTCTGACGGCGGTGGAGATTGGCAAGATTCTGGGCGCCACCGTCGTGGCGGCGGCGGGCAGCGACGAAAAACTGGCGCTCGCCAAGCAATACGGCGCGGACCACACCATTAACTACCGGACCGAAAGCATACGCGACCGGGTGAAGGCCTTGGTGGGCGGCGCGGACGTGGTGTACGACCCTGTCGGCGGCGACGCTTTCGCGCAGTCGCTGCGTTGCGTCAACACCGATGGGCGGGTCGCCATCGTCGGGTTCGCCAGCGGCGACATCCCGCAAATCCCGGCCAGTTATTTACTGGTGAAGAATATTTCGGCGGTCGGCATCGCCATGAGCGGATACCGGCTGCGCCAGACCGGGCCAACGCGGAACATGTTCCCCACGCTCCTGGACTGGTGCGCCACGGGCCGGTTGAAACCGCACACAAGCTTCCAGTTTCCCCTGGAACAAACGGCCGAGGCGCTGCAAACGATCCTCGACCGCCGCTCAACCGGAAAGGTCGTGATCCGGGTCCGCGACGTGGATTCCGGGGTCACGACCCCCGATTTGGCTTAGAAATATTCAGGCGTTAACCACACCTCACCTACGCCGTCCAGAACGGCTTGCGCGCTTCCTGCGCCGCGTCGTGACGGGTGATCCCGATATCCTTCAACATCCGCGCGTCCATCGTCGATAGACGCCCGCGCTGTTCGGCCCGGTCCTGCCAGATATAAAGATGACGCAGCACGCGGTTTACGGCAAAGTCCCACAGGATATTGATTTTACGCCCAAACCTGGGCTCAATGTACAATGGCGTGCGGCACTCTTTCCGTGTCCCGGACGGGGTCCGGGGCGCGAAAAACCTCTCGGCCGCAACGCGCGAAAACGCGTGACCGATCATCTCTCATCTCCAATGTTTAGAACCAGCGCCAACCAGCGCCATATTTCGATGGTGAATACTTACGCCCCATCGCGCCACTCGACAAACGATAATTAGTAATGTATCGAATAAGATATTCTGATCCGATACCTCAAGAGAGTCCGGAAATGTCATTTCGCCTGCCGCCGCTCAACGCCTTGCGGGTCTTCGAAGCCGCCGGGCGCCATCTGAGCTTCACCCGCGCGGCGGAAGAATTAAACGTGACCCAGGCCGCCGTCAGTCACCAGATCAAGACGCTGGAAACATGGCTGCGGACTCCCTTGTTCAAGCGGCTGAACCGCGCCTTGATGTTGACCGAACCGGGGCAGCGATATCTGCCCAATGTGCGCGACGCACTGGAAACGCTGGAATCCGCGACCAACGGCGTCCTGCAGGCCGAGGAGAACAACACCTTGACCATCAGCGTGTTGCCGTCCTTCGCCGCGAAATGGCTGGTGCCGCGTTTACACCGGTTCCGCGAACAACGCCCGGACATCGACGTGCGCATTTCCGCCACCGATCATTACATTGATTTCAACAAGGACGACGTCGATCTGGCCTTGCGCTTCGGTGACGGCGTCTGGCCGTCCTGGAATGTTGAACGGCTGATGACGCAGGACTTCTTCCCGGTGTGCAGCCCGCGTCTGGCGAATGAGGGGCCACACCCGCTGAAGGTCCCCGCCGACTTGAAACACCACACGCTGTTGCACGAAGAAGCGGTTCAAAGCTGGCGCATGTGGTTGATGGCGGCGGGGCTGGACGACATCGACTCCTCACGCGGGCCCTGGTTCAGCCACGCCCTGTTCGTGATTCAGGCGGCCTGCGATAGTCAGGGCGTCGCCTTGGGCGGCACGCCACTGGTCGACGACGACCTGGCGGCGGGACGGTTGGTCAAACCCTTCGACCTGACCCTGCCCAGCGCCTGGGCGTATTATTTCGTGTGCCCCAAACCGGCGGCGGCGCGCCCGTCCATCGTGGCGTTTCGCGACTGGCTGATGGTCGAGGCCGAACGCGATAACGCACAACATTAACCGCCAACGCGGCGCACGCGCTCGCGGTAGAAGGTGTAGAGGCCGCTGGCGACCACGACGCCCGCGCCGATGATGGTCGGCGTATCGGGAAAATCACCGAAGACGAAGAACCCGACGGCGGTGACCCAAACCAGCAGCGTATAGTTGAACGGTTGCAGGATTGCGGCGGGCGCCATCGACAGCGCGCGCAACAAACATAAATGCGCGATGGTCGATAGCGCGGCGAGGCCCAGCAGAAACGCCCAGTCCTCCAAATCCGGCGATATCCAGTAAAACGGCGCCAGGACGGCGGTCACCCCGGCGCCGACCGCGCCCATGTACAGCATCGACGTGCCCGATCCATCCTTCAAACTGACGATTCGCGTCAGCACCAGGTACAGCGCAAACAGCACAGCCGTGATCAGGGCGTAGACCATACCGATATCGACGACGCGGAAGCTCGGCCGCAATATTATGAGGATACCCGCGAACCCGATCAGGACAGCGACCCAGCGGCGCGAGCCGACCCGTTCGCCCAGGAACGGAACCGACAGCGCGGTGACGATCAACGGCGACACGGCGAGGATCGCATGGGCGTCGGCCAGGGGCAGGGTGCGCACCGACAAAATGAAAAACCCGGTTTCCGCGACGATCACGAGCGCCCGCAGGACTTGCAGCCAGAAACAACGCGTGCGGAACCCGGCCCGAAGCCCGGCGCCAACGCCCATGCCAACCCCGGACCCGCGCGCGTTGATCGCCACGGCCACGACCGCGAACACGGCGAAACGCACCAGCAGCAATTGCGGCGCCGCATACACACCGGATAGATGCTTGGTGATCGCATCCTGAAAGGCGAACACAATCATCGCCGTGACGAATATCGTTATGGCTTTTCCGGCAGCGTCCGGACCTGCTTTCACGCTTTACCGTTCACATGCGGTCGCAAGGCGGCGTAGACCGTCGAGTGAATTGGCGTCGGCACACCCACTTGCGCGCCCAACCGATGCACCGCGCCGGACAACCATTCCACCTCAAGGCGCCGCCCGCGTTCCAGATCGACCGCGAGCGAGGCCTTGATCGGCGCGGAGGAATCCAGCCAATCCATGGAGCGTTCGATGATGTCGTCCGGCAAATAGACGTCCATCGCCCGGCCCACGGCGACCGATTCCCGCATCGCGTCGCGATACACCGCGCGCATGACCGGATCGGCCCGCACGACGCCGGTGTCCTCGCCGCTGAGCGAAGTCATGCCGCTATTGGCGGTCAGCAAAACGAATTTCGACCACAACATGGTTTGCATGGCCGGGGTCACCGCCGTTTCAATTCCGGCGTCTTTAAGGGTTTTCGCGAAGGCCGTGGCGCGGCGGCTGATCGTTCCGTCCGGTTCGCCGAATTCGATTTTCGCCATCTGGTTGTTGCGCTTGACCACGCCGGGTTCAACGATGGTCGCGGAAATATACGCCGCGCCGCCCAGGGCCTGGCCCAGGCCCGGCGCGGGACCCGTGCTCGGCTCCGCGCCCAAAACGGAATTAATCATATCGACGCTTTCGACGCCGTTCTGCAGTGTGACGACCATCGTATTGTTGCCCATCAACGGTTTGCATAGTTCAGCAGCGTGGATGGTGTCGTACATCTTGACGCAAAACAAAACCGCATCCACCGGACCAATTTCCGCCGGGTCATCCGTCGCGTTGACCGAGTCGACCGTGAAATCGGCGCCGCCAAATTCCTGAACCCGCAAACCGTTATTCCGCATGGCGTCGAGATGCGCGCCGCGCGCGATAAAGACGACATCGGCGCCCGCGCGCGCCAGGCACGCGCCGTAATACGCACCGATGCCACCCGCCCCCATGATTGCGATACGCATTTCCGACATCAGCATCGTCCTTCGTATGATTAAACCGTCTGTAATTCGGGAAGGTCGCTGTACAAATCCAACGCTTCCGGATTGGCCAGGGCTTCCTGATTCTTCACCGCGCGGCCATGGACGACATCGCGCACCGCAAGTTCGGTGATCTTGCCGGACCGGGTGCGCGGAATGTCGGCGACCTGGACGATCTTGGCGGGCACATGGCGCGGCGTGCAGTTTTGCCGGATGCGTTTGCGGATGCGGTCGCGCAAGCCATCATCCAGCACCGCACCGTCGCGCAACACGGCGAACAGGACGACGCGCGTGTCGTTGTCCCAATCCTGCCCGATGACGAGCCCTTCGACGATTTCGTCGAGCTGTTCGACCTGACGATAAATTTCCGCCGTGCCGATGCGCACGCCGCCGGGGTTCAAGGTGGCGTCTGAACGCCCGTAAATGACATAGCCGCCATTTTCGGTCAGTTCCAGAAAATCGCCGTGCCGCCAGATATTGGGAAACTTGTCGAAATAGGCGTCGTGATATCGTGCGCCGGACGCATCGTCCCAGAAATACAACGGCATGGTGGGAAAGGGTTTGACGCAAACCAGTTCGCCCTTATCGCCGCGAACGGCATTGCCGTCATCGTCGAACACCTCGACCGCCATGCCCAGAAGCCGCGCCTGAATTTCACCGCGATGAACCGGTCCGACAGGGTTGCCGCCCAGAAAACAGCCGACAATGTCGGTGCCCCCGGCAATCGACGACAGGCATATATCTTTCTTCACATGGTCGTAGACGTAGTCGAAACCTTCCGCTGCCAGCGGCGACCCGGTCGACGTCATGGTTCGCACGCTCGACAAATCATGCGTCTCCATCGGACGCAACCCGGCTTTGGCGAGCGCATCGATATATTTCGCCGACGTGCCGAACAGGGTCATTTTCGTGGCGTCGGCGAAATCGAACAGGACGTTGCCGTCGGGATAAAACGGCGATCCGTCATACAACAACACCGTCGCCCGGGCCGCCAACCCCGACACCAGCCAGTTCCACATCATCCACCCGCAGGTGGTGAAATAGAACACGCGGTCGTCGGGTTTGATGTCGCAATGAAGCACGTGTTCCTTCAGATGCATCAGCAACACGCCGCCTGCGCCATGGACAATGCATTTGGGTTTTCCCGTCGTGCCAGACGAATACATGATGTAGACGGGCGCATCGAACGGCATTTGTTCGAAGTCGATATCCGTCGCCGTATAGGGCGCGGTCACGTCGCGCAGGGTCACCGCGTTTGGAATGGTCGACACGTCGGGGTCGTCGTCGACCAGCGGGCAGACGATGACCTTGCGCAATGATGGCAGTTGGGTGGCGAAAGACGCCACGCGATCACGCGAATCATGACTCCGTCCATTGTAAAAATACCCGTCGGCGGTGAAGAGCACGACCGGCTCCACCTGACCGAAGCGGTCCAGCACGCCGCGTTCGCCGAAATCGGGCGAACAGGATGTCCACACCGCGCCCAGCGACGTCGTCGCCAGCATCGCGATGATCGCGTCGGGCATGTTGGGGATGAACCCGGCGCAACGGTCGCCGGGCCCAACGCCCAAATCCCGCAAGGCCTGCGCCAGACGCGACACCGCGTCGTATAGTTCGCGCCACGACAGTTCGCGGCGCACCTTGTCTTCGGCCTGAAAAATCAGCGCGGGCCCGTCGTCGCGCCGCTTCAGCATGTTTTCGGCGAAGTTCATCCGCGCGTCGGGAAAAAATTTTGCGCCCGGCATCTTGTCGCCGTCGATCAGGACCCGATCACCCCAGCTTTCCGCGACCGCCCCGCAAAAATCGCGAACGCTGACCCAGAATTTTTCCATCTCGGTTATCGAAAAGTCATGCAACGCGGCGTAATCAGGCAAGGTCACGGCCCATTGGTCTTCGACCGCTGCGCGAAACGCCGTCAGGTTCGCATTCGCGATTTTGTCCGCCGACGGCGTCCATAATGGCTCGACCATGCCCCTCTCCTTGTTCCCTATGACCTTTGATGGTTTGGATAACATGACCCGGCAGTCACGCCAACGGTGCGGGGCGTTATTCCCGTTCCGGATTCGACAGCGCCTGCGCGGCGCGTTCCCGGTGCACGTCGGTGACATGCTCTTGAACCGACCGCCACGCCAACCAGAACACCGCCGCGTCGTCGGTAAAGCCCAGCCCCGCGAGGAAATCCGGAATCATGTCGATCGGCGCGATGAAATACGCCAGCGCCCCGAACAACACCGCCTTCGTGCGCGCCGGCGTTGCGGAATCCGTGGCGCAATACCACGCCGCCACGGCTTCCCGGGCGAACGATACGCGTCCGGCGATGGCTTTCATTTTGTCCCAAAACCCGCTCCGAACCATGCGTTCGTTGAAGCGACCCTGGCCAAGGGCGTTGTTTGTCATGTCTAACAATATGGGCACGGTGGCGGCGCTCTGCTATACCCCCGCCAACTCTTTGCTCTTAAAAATCACAGGATAATGGGACCATGGACTTACACGGCATACCGGCGATCGTGACCGGCGGCGCTTCCGGACTGGGCGCCGGGGCGGCGCGGGCGCTGGCAAAGGGCGGCGCCAAGGTCGCGATCCTCGAC
>JABJJH010000273.1 GCA_018660965.1 Rhodospirillaceae bacterium
ATGACAGCGGGCTGGACGTTCATGTCTGGGTCGATGAAACTCGACCGCGCAATCAGGGCGCCAGCCTGACGGCGTGGGAACTGGGCCAGCACGGCGTGCCGCATACAGTAATCGTGGACAACGCCGGTGGACATCTGATGCAGCATGGCGAAGTCGATCTATGCATCACCGGCACCGACCGCACGACGGCGACTGGCGATGTCTGCAACAAGATCGGCACCTATCTGAAGGCGCTGGCTGCGCATGACAATGGGGTGCCGTTCTATGTCGCCTTGCCGTCGCCGACCATCGACTGGACGTTAAGCGACGGCGTCGCGGAAATCCCCATCGAACAACGCGACGGCGCGGAAGTGTCCGAAATGACCGGGCGCACCGGCGCCGGGGCGATTGAAACCGTTCGCATCACGCCGGACGGCAGCCCCGTCGCCAATTACGCCTTCGACGTGACCCCCGGTCGTCTTGTCACCGGGTTGATTACCGAACGCGGGGTCGCGCCCGCGACCGCGGCGGGTCTGGCGGCGCTGTTTCCCGAACGGGTCTTACAGGAGAATAACGAATGAAGTCCCTCTGGTCGCACGACGACGCGGCGGCGATGATCGCCCGTTACGCAGCGCAAGGCGTCAACGAAGATATCGCGCTTCGGGTCTATACCTCCCGCCTGTTGGGCGGCGATGCGCGGTTGGTGCTGCATGGCGGCGGCAACACCTCGGTCAAGACAAGGCTCGCCGATTTTCTGGGCGACGAAGGCGAGGTGCTGTGCGTCAAGGGCAGCGGCTGGGATTTGGGCGATATTGAACCGGCGGGCCTGCCGGCGGTGCGGTTGGCGCCATTACGCCGATTGCGCGACCGTGAGTCGTTGAGCGACGAGGATATGGTGAACTTTCAGCGCGCCAATCTATTGGATACGACATCGCCGAACCCGTCGGTGGAAACCCTGTTGCACGCTTTCCTGCCGCATAAATTTGTCGATCACACCCATTCCACGGCAATCTTGAGTCTGACCGATCAACCGGATGGGGAGGCGGTGTGCGCCGATGTGTTCGGCGCGCGCATGGGGTCCGTGCCTTATATCATGCCGGGGTTCGATCTGGCCCGCAAATCGGCGGAAGCATTTGCGCGCGACGAGTCCGTGGAGGGCCTGATCCTGCACAAGCACGGCATTTTCACCTTCGGCGCCACGGCGCAGGAATCCTATGAGCGCATGATCGAGATGGTCAGTCTGGCGGAGGCGCGGTTGCAACAGGGCCGCAAGACAGGGTTCGCCGCCGCCAGACTGCCCCGCGAAATCGCGCCGCTTTCCGATGTCGCGCCGATCCTGCGCGGCGCCTGTTCCATGGCGGATGGCGACGACTATAAACGCATGGTGCTGGACTTCCGCACCGGGGATGCGATCCGCACCTACGTCGATGGCGCGGACGCCTCGCGCTACAGCCAAACCGGCGTGGTGACGCCGGATCACAACATTCGCACCAAGAATGTCCCCTTGCTGGTTCCCGCGCCCGCCGCCGGAAGGCTCGACGATTTCAAGGTCGCGGTGAAGGACGCGGTCGATGCGTACGTTGCGGATTATCACGCCTATTTCGCCCGCAACAATGCACGGCTGGGCGACGTGAAAACCGAGCTCGATCCCTTGCCGCGCGTGGCGCTGGTGCCCGGTCTTGGCCTGTTCGGCATGGGAAAAAGCGCCGGGGAAGCCGCAGTCGCCGCCGATATCGCGGAAAACACCGTGGCGACAATCACCGACGCGGAAGCCATCGGGACATTCGACTGCATTCCCGAAGACGATATGTTCGATATTGAATACTGGTCGCTGGAACAGGCGAAGCTGGGCAAGGGCGCGGAAAAACCCATGGCCCGGCAGGTCGTCGCCGTCACCGGCGGGGGCGGGGGCATTGGCGCGGCCATCGCGGCGGCGTTCGCGCGCGACGGGGCGGAAGTCGCGGTGCTGGATGTCGATCTGGACGCCGCCAAGGCTGTCGCGGATCGCGTTGGCGGTATGGCGGTGGCGTGCGATGTGACCAGTGCGGAGTCGGTCAAGGCGGCCTTCGTGGCAATTGTCGCGCGGTTTGGCGGTGTGGATGTGGTGGCGTCGAACGCCGGGGCCGCATGGCAGGGGCGCATCGGCGATGTGGATGACGCAGTGCTGCGCAAATCCTTCGAGCTGAATTTCTTCGGTCATCAAAACGTCGCACAAGCGGCGGTCCACGTGATGCGCGCGCAGGAAACCGGTGGCGCGTTGCTGTTCAACACCTCCAAGCAGGCGGTCAATCCGGGTCAGGATTTCGGGCCCTACGGTCTGCCGAAGGCCGCGACGTTGTTTCTGGTTCGTCAATACGCGGTGGATCACGGTGCCGACGGCATCCGCGCCAACGCCGTCAACGCCGACCGCATCCGGTCTGGTTTGCTGGACGACGGCATGATCGCGGCGCGGTCCAGGGCCCGCGGCGTCAGCGAGGCGGATTATATGGCGGGCAATCTTTTGCAACGCGAAGTCACGGCGCAGGACGTGGCGGAGGCGTTCCTCTATCTGGCGAAGGCGAACAAGACCACGGCGGCGGTCGTCACCGTGGACGGCGGCAACATCGCCGCCGCGTTACGTTAAAGTTCCAGGGCGATAATTTGTCGCGCGATTAACCCATAATTTTGTCACATTCGGGTGGCCCGTTACGTGAAAACATGCGAGAAATAATTCTGAACGAAAGGACAACCATGAAGAAATTCACGGCCTTGATAGCGACCGCCCTCTTGGCGGTTATGACAACTTTTCAAACGACGATGGCGGCTGACTTGGAAAATACGCTTTATTTAGACCTCAAGGACGGGCGGGTGGTGATCGAACTGCTTCCCGATCTCGCGCCCACCCACGTGGCGCGCATTAAGGAACTGACCCGCAAAGGCTTTTACGATGGCATCGTATTCCATCGGGTCATCGAAGGCTTCATGGCCCAGACCGGCGACCCCACCGGCACCGGCACCGGCGGGTCCGGCGAGAAACTGAAGGCGGAATTCAACGCCGAACCGCATGTGCGCGGGGTGTTGTCGATGGCGCGTTCGGGTCATCCCGACAGCGCCGACAGTCAGTTCTTCATTGTCCTTGAAGACGCGCCCCACCTCGACCGGCAATACACCGCCTGGGGCCGGGTGAGCAGCGGCATGGAATTCGTGGACGCCATCAAACGAGGGCACCCCAGTTCCGGCGCGGTCGACGGTCCGGACAAGATCGTGAAAATGCAGGTCGCCGCGGATGAGAAAAAATAACCCCGAAAAGAAATAAAGCCGGGCAATAACGCTGGAAATGGCGTCGCCCGTTCGGGGGATGCGCTTTTGCACGATTTCGGGTATAATGCGCGGGCATTGTGACGAAAGGTGAACGCTCATGGCGATATCAGCCATCGCCTCCACGCTGACGGCCGCCGCCCAGGACCGAAATCTCCTGGCGTTGAAACTCGCCGCCCAGCAGGAACAGGCCATCGTGAATCTGGTCATCGACGCCAGCCGCCAGGGTCAATCCCTCGCCAGCAGCCCCGCGCCCGCCCGGTTGGTGGATGTGACCGTTTAGGGGCGATTTGCGACCCCTAGCGGCGGCGACTTGGCGCGGATCGGGTCGGGCACGCCCCAATGCTAATGCGCGGTGACCATGTCGCCCTCGGCGTTGATGAAGCGGCCATCCGCCATTAGAATATACCCCCGCTCCGATATCTGATTTGTACCGGGAAGGGGTTTCGCTACGATTTGTATAGTTTCTATGGCGTTAATATCACGCGTTTTTTTGTATCCAAAATTACGGTGCAGTTGTACTAGAATGTACATAAATCCGAAGTGAATCGCCTGACGGCGCTAACAATAATTGTCTTCGGAATTCAATTATAAATACCCCATCCTTTGTATTTAATGGGAACGGCCCTTTATGATCGCACCAAAAATCATAGTCATCTCGGGCTGTGGGTTTTTTGCACGAGAACCCAAGCTGTTCCAAATGGTTCAAGGTTTCTTTTAAATCGTGGTTCGATTCCTTGCTGTAAATCCGCTTGAGTTCGGTTTTTACTCGTTCATCGCTTGCGTGGGGGTCCAAAAGGATGTTTGTGCCTATAGGCTCTTCCTTTGCAGCAACACCGCCCGATACAAGCAATCCAATTGATAAAATACTCCATGCCAAAATTCGTATCATTATGGCATTTTATAGTGAATTCTCATTCGTGCGAGGAAATAAAAGGGGGCTTCCATCAGCCGCGAGTAACCCACCATGTCGACCACGAAGCTGGCGGCCAGCCGACGTTGTTTCCCCTGACCAGTCGTAATTTCCGTCGCGTATTCCCAGTCGCGAAACAACCATCGCCAGCCAATACAGGTGTGTAATCCAATGGGATTGGACATCCGCCCTTGGCTATTCGGCTACGGGCGCGTTAATACCTAAACTCAAATATGTACGCGAGCCATTCGGACGGTTCGTAACCTTATTGCAGGGAGTAGGATGGATGGCGGGTCCGCTTGACGGTGTTCGGATATTGGATGTGACCACGGTCGGTTATGGGCCTTACGCCTGCCAAATTCTGGGCGATTACGGCGCCGAGGTCGTGAAGGTCGAATCGCACGAAGGTGATATAACGCGCGGCATTTCTCCATTTCGGCATGAAGGGATGGGGCATTTCTTTTTAATGGCGAACCGCAACAAGCGCAGTATCGTCCTGGATTTGAAGGCCAAGGAGGGCCGGGCCGCGTTCCTTAAATTGGTGGAGACCATGGACGCGGTGATTTGTTCCATTCGTCCCGCCGCGATGGATCGTTTGGGTCTTGGTTATGACGATTGCCGCGCCGTGAACCCCAGGATTGTTTATGTTGCGTTGGTTGGATTTGGCCAGTCGGGACCGTACGCCGCGCGCCCCGCCTATGACGACGTCATTCAGGGCGTGTCCGGCATGGCCGCCATGCAGGGCGGGCGCGAGGGGCCGCCGAAATTCGTGAATGCGTCCATCTGCGATA
>JABJJH010000270.1 GCA_018660965.1 Rhodospirillaceae bacterium
AGGCTTGCGGGCGCGTCAGTAGACGTGTTGTCCGCCGGTGACAAAAATTTCGGTCCCGGTGACATAGCTGAAATCGCTGGTGCACAGGCGAAAGACGCAGGCGGCCACTTCTTCCGGCGTGCCCATCCGGTATAAAATCGCCGATACGGGTAATGTGCGGCTCGTTGGCGTTCGTAAGGACGGCAGTCGGGTTGATTTGGATGCGTCGAAGGAACTCGACCTTTCCTCGTTGCGCCGCCAGGTTGCGGTGCGCATCGCCATCCCGAAGGCGCGTCTCGACGCGCTTGGCCTGGAATCGGTGGCCGTTGAAATCGGTCGGAACGTCACCCTTTTACCGGAAACCGTCGCCGGTGATAATAATCCGTTGAGCGAAAGTGAAATCGCCCTGGCGACCGGCCCGTTGCGCGAAGTCGGCACGCGCGTCATTGAAAGCGACGCGGGCAAAATCGGCGGCGCCCGCTGGATCTTGCAGCTCAGCGATACATTGCCGCAAGCGACCGCGTTGACGCCCAAGGCGCGCAGTCGGTTTCTCAAGCGCGCCCGCAACACCAATGCAAGCGCGGGGCTGCCCACGCCCGCGCGTATTCAGGCCGGAGAAATATTGAATATCTGCGAAGTGAAAACGGAACTCGGCGCCTATCGAAGCCTGCGTCAGTGTTTCGAGCGACGACACGATACGCTGCTTTGGCGGCTTAATGTTGACTATTGGCTTTCAACCCATCATGGTAGTTGAGTAGCGTGGAATCGATTGAAGAGTCTTTTCGTTAAATTTAGACGGTAAAAGTGAAGGGGTTTAAGGATACACGGCATCTAGATTCGGAAATGCAAGCGCGCGAATAGAAGTACGTTTATTTGTTGAAGTTTGGACATTGTTCTCAATACAGGGGGAGATACGACATGACCAAGAAAACGAACGGACAAGTTACTAAAATTCTCGACAAACCGAGTAGTCGACGCAAATTCATTGCGCAGTCTGCCGCGGTGACCGGTGGCTTAGCTGGTATTCTGGCGACAGGCGTTGCGCCTGCAGTCGGACAAACCCGCGAATTGAAAATGTTGGTCAACTCGCATTTCGTACCGGCTTCCGATGAAGAATTGCGACGCCAGATGGAAGAATTCGGCAAGGCGGAAGGCGTCAAGACCCGTCTCGACCGTGTCGCCCATCTACAATTACCCGCGGTTCTGGCCGGCGAAATCCAGGGCCAGAAGGGCCACGACATTGTCGCGGTCCGCAACGCTGATCCCAATCTCTATTCCAAGCATCTTGTAAGCCTGGACGGGCTATACGAAAAAATCGGCAAGGCCGGCGGCGGCTGGACCAACAACGATGTTGGCAAGGGACGCGACGGCCACCAGAAGGCGATCCCGTGGTATTTCATCTCCTTCCCAATCGCGATTCGCACCGACCTGGTTTCGGAAATCGGCGAAAACATGCCCGACACCTGGGATGATGTGCATCGAATTGGTATGAAGCTGAAGAAAAAAGGTCATCCGGTTGGCATTCAACTCTCACACGGGGCCGATTCAAACTGGATCCTGCGCGGCTTGCTCTGGTCCTATGGCGCCAAGCTGGTCGACTCCGACAGCAAGACTGTCGCCGTCAACACCAAGGAAACGGTGGAGGCCTTCAAATTCATTCGTGCGCTGTATCAGGACGCGATGGAGTCAGAGGTGCTCGCCTGGGATGATCGCAACAATAATGTCTGCCTTGCTTCCGGTAAGTGCAGCATGATCCTGAATCCGGTCAGCGCGTATCGCTCGGCGGTCAGGGACAAGGCTCTGATTCAGGGCACGGACCGTCAAGTGCATCAGGTGATCAACCATATCATGCCGCCGAAGGGGCCCGCGGGCCGCCACATGGCCGCCACGCATTCGAACGTCGGTGTCTGGAAATTCTCGAAGAACGTCGAAGTGGCGGAGAAGTTCCTGGATTTCCATTTTCAATCCGGGAACGCTAATAAGCTTTTGCAGGCGAGCGCTGGTTACAACCAACCGCTGCTGACCAACCACGCGCTGCACCCGCTATACGCCAGCAACTCGAAATACTATTTCGCGCCGTTTATTGGCTGGTACACCCATGCGATTGGTTGGCCCGGCGTGCCGACGGCGCCGTCGCAGACGATTTACGATCAGTATCTGCTGCCGGATGCTGCAGCGGCTTGCGCCACGGGCAAGGCTTCGGCCGAGGACGCCGCAGCGAAGCTCGAATCGCAGATGAAGCGCTTGTACCGGCGGTTCAGGTAGGTCCCCAGCGTGTCGTCTATCGCACGCGGAGCACAACAGGGGTCGTAACCTCACTATGGCAACTTCTACAGAAGACGGAGGGGCGGTGGAAATGCCGCCCCTCACGCTCCGCTCGCGTTTGCGGCGTAGCATTGGCCCTGACGTCGACGGGTATTACTTCGTACTGCCGACTGTGATCATCATGGTCAGCCTGATCGTCTATCCATTTTGCCTGGCGGTCTGGTACAGCATGAGCAACGCCTTCATCGGCGAGGAAACCCATTTCGTTGGGCTGGAAAATTTCATGTACCTCATCTTCGAGGATGACATTTTTTTGCTGACGATCCGCAATACGCTACTGTTCGCGGTAATATCGGTCGTCGTGAAAGTCGTGCTTGGGTTGTTGTGCGCCATGTTGTTGTTGCGAATAATTAAATTGCGGCGGTTCCTTCGCGGCGCGATGCTGCTGCCGTTCGTGGCGCCAACCGCGTTGACCACACTGGCGTGGTGGCTGATCCTGGACCCGACTTACAGCCACATAAACTGGGTGCTGCAAAACACGTGGCCTTTCACCTATTTTGATCTCGGGCCCTATAATTTTCTGGGCGAACCGACCCTGGCGCTGGGGTCGGTGATCTTCGTCAACATCTGGCGCGGGCTGCCCTTCTTCATCATCACGATTCTCGCCGGTCTTGTCGCTATTCCCGACCACCTTTACGAGGCGGCCGAGATTGACGGCGCCACAACGATGCAGAAGTTCTGGAAAATTACGTTGCCACTTTTGAAGCCGGTGCTCGCCGTCATCATCCTGTTCTCGACAATTTTCACATTGGCCGATTTTAACATCGTCTTTGTGCTGACGCGCGGCGGGCCGATGAACGAGACCCACCTCTTCGCGACGTATTCCTTCACCGCCGGCGTTCTCAATCACGAGATCGGTTTGGGTGCGGCGATTGCGCTGTTCCTGTTCCCGATCCTGATCGTGACGGTGATCCTTCTTCTAAGACTCGTACGACGGGATAGTGAATATGAGCTCTAGTGAAACCAATGCGATGACGACCAGCACCGGTGAGGCGCTGGCGGCGAATAAGGTACCAATCTGGCGCCTGCGCAAGGCGTTCGCGAACTATGTCGCCTTGGTGCCTTATATCGCGTTTGCGATGTTTCCCTTCTATATCATCTTCATTACGTCGCTGAAGTCGAAGCAGGAGATCAACAATTTAGGGGAATCGCCCTTCTGGGCTTCCGGGATCGCGGTCGAGAATTATACCTACCTGTACAACAATACGGCTTTCTTCGAACACTGGATGGTGAACACGATTATTGTCACCACGGCCTCGACCATCATCTCGGTCTCGGTTGGCACCCTGGCGGCTTATGCGCTGGCCCGCTTGAAATTCCGCGGCGTTGAATTGTTTGGCGTCGCAGTGTTCATCACGTATCTGGTGCCGCAGACATTGCTGTTTCTGCCGTTGATCAACGTCATCAACGCAATCGATGACATAATCCCGATCCGCGACACCTATTGGTCGCTGATCCTGACCTACCCGACATTCCTTATTCCCTTCGTCACCTGGCTGCTCATGGGGTATTTCCGCACGATTCCGGTGGAAGTCGAGGAATGCGCCTATCTCGACGGTTGTTCGCGGCTGGGCGCGTTGTTCCGTGTCGTGTTGCCCATGGCCATTCCGGGCATCATCTGCGCGATTCTGTTTTCCTACACGCTCAGTTGGAACGAGTTCCTGTACTCCCTCGTCTTTATCCAGGACGAGCACGCGAAGACTCTGTCGGTTGGCGTTTTCACCGAACTGATCCGCGGCGACATTTATTTCTGGGGCTCGTTGATGGCGGCCTGTCTGCTGGGGACGCTCCCGATCGTCATCCTTTATAGCTTCCTGATGGACTACTACACATCGGGACTGACTCAGGGTGCGATCAAATAAGGCGCGATCAACATAACGCGATGGAAACCTGGCGGACGTTTGTGCGCTTTGAGAGGACAAGATGGCGGATATAAAACTTCAAGACCTGTGGAAACACTACGGTGAAGTGCAGGCGGTCCGGGGCATTAGCCTCGACATCAAGCACAATGAATTCGTGGCGCTGGTCGGGCCGTCGGGCTGTGGCAAGACCACGACTTTGCGCATGATCGCCGGTCTGGAAGACATCACCGGCGGGATGATCCAGATTGGCGGAAAAATCGTCAATGAGGTGCCCCCCAAGGACCGCGATATCGCCATGGTGTTTCAGAACTACGCCCTGTATCCGCACATGAATGTTTACAAAAACATGTCGTTTGGCTTGCAGATTCGCAAGACGCCGCAGGCGGAAATCGACGAACGCGTGAACAGGGCCGCCGAAATCCTGAACATCGGCGAGTTGCTGGAACGCCGCCCGAAGGAGCTCTCCGGCGGTCAGCGCCAGCGCGTCGCCATGGGCCGCGCGATTGTTCGCGACCCCGTCGTGTTTCTTTTCGACGAGCCGCTTTCCAACCTGGACGCCAAGCTGCGCGTGCAGATGCGGACTGAAATCAAAAAAATTCACCAGCGCGTTCAAACCACGGTGGTTTACGTGACCCATGACCAGATCGAGGCGATGACGCTGGCGGACCGAATCGTTGTTATGAACGATGGGTTGATCGAACAGGTCGGGACGCCGGACGAAATGTACAGCCAGCCCAAGACCCGCTTTGTCGCCAGTTTTATCGGGTCGCCTTCGATGAACTTCGCGCCTTGTCAACTGGTCAAGACCGCAGGTGGGCTCGCCGTTCGTCTGACGGACGAACTCTCGCTCCCGGTTCCGGCGGACCGCGAGGCGCGCTATGGACCGTATGCCGACAAGGACATGATTTTCGGCATCCGGCCAGAACACATAACGGAGCGGCGCGCGCACGCCGGTGGCGCACAGCATGACTTCGATGCGAAGGTCGATGTTCTGGAACCCATGGGGATCGACACCATGGTCTTCTTCGCCATCAACGGGACAGATATTTGCGCGCGGGCGGAACCGACAGCGGTCAGCAGTGTCGGCGAGTCCATGGGCTTCACCGTTAACATGGATAAAATGCATCTGATGGACCCGGCAACAGACGTGGTTCTCTGAACCACGAAGCTATCGGTTCAAGCACCTACCACAGTGACAGGTTATTGCGGCGGTCCGGGGTACCAGTAGTCGGGTTCCGGTCGGACGAATCCTTCCGGCCTGTCCACGATTTCGAGTACAGTTTTGAGCGGGCCTTCGGTGTCGATATAGGCGAAGCGGATTTCGCCGAAGCGACCTTCCATGAGCGGCGGACAACCGCGCGCGGAGAAGGCGTCGATTGCCGCTTCGAATGCCGTGCCGCGATGTTCAACGAGGACGTGATGCAAGCCTTCGCCGTGCGCGGCAAGGAATTCCTTGTAGATGGACGGGCCGTCGACCGGCTGAATGAGCTCCCACATCGTGTTGCCGGTCCAGGCGATCGCCAGTTTCATACTGTAGGGAACTTCAACGCCGCGAATGCGCATCTCGGTCAGGCGCGGCGGTCCATACAGCGTTACCCACCAGGGCCCGATGCCGAGCCGTTCGGTGTATTCCGCCATGGTGCGGTCAAGATCATGCACGACGAGCGCGACCTGTTGCACCTCGCTGATTATCCCATTATCGAGCGCCATGTCCGTCTCCTATAACCACGCCTGTTTGTTCGCCTTGAACCAGCGCATTCGGGTTCTAAACGCCATCGACCAACAAGCACTCCGCCGTGGAGCCGGAATTGCGAAGGTCGATGAGGGGTTTGTATTCCGGGTCGCCGTGCCAGGCTTCGGCGGCCTCGCGCGTTGGGAATTCGAGCACGACCACGACCGTTGGCAGACCGCGGCTTCCTTCCGCGCGAACCGGATCGGTGCTTCTGACAAGGAGCTTCCCACCGTGTTTGGCGACCAACGGGCCGACTTTTTCCCCGTATTCCGCGCCCCAGGACGGGTCGGTGATATCGATCTCGAATAGGAAATACGCCGCCATGAATCGTCCCCCGCGATGTGTATGTTAGAGTGTCGCATTGCACGACTGTATTGGCAGGATAGTCTTCATTCCGATGGCAGGCTATCACTTTGACCGTCAAGCATACGAACCCGGTTTAGGGAGAAACTCGAATGGACATGCAGCCGACGCCGCGCCAACAGGCGTTGATCGATAAGGCGCGGGACCTAGCGATGGATTGTTTCGAGCCGCGCGCCGCCGACTATGACCGCGATGCGCGGTTTCCGTTCGAGGATTATGACGATTTGCGTGACGCCGGTTTTCTGGCGCTGTGCGTGCCCGAAGAATACGGCGGGCTCGGCGCCGATCTCGAAACGTATTGCCTCGTTTCGGAGCAAATCGCACAGGGAAACGCGTCGACGGCGCTGTCCTACAACATGCATTGCCTGACCATGCTGATGATGGGGGAGATGGCCGACGCCCACGAGATGAGCGACGAGAAACGCGCCCGGCACGCGGAATTGCGCGCCCAGAATTTCCGTGAGGTCGTCGAAAAGGGAGTCTACTACGGGCAGCCGCACAGCGAGCCGGTCGAGGAAGGCGAGACCGATAAGGTCTTCGCCGTCGGTGGCCGCCGGTTTGGCACAATCGCCGATAAGGTCGAGGGCGGGTATCGGCTCAATGGGCGCAAGTTCTTTGTCTCGCTTGCGGATTCCGCCGATTATTTCGCCACCCCGGCGATTCTCAATGTCGATGGTCCCTTTATCGAACGGACGCTTTATCTCAAGGTTCCGCGCGACGCCGAAGGCGTGACCTTTTCGGGCGATTGGGACCCGATCGGCATGCGCGCAACGGTTAGCCGAAACATGGAATTGAAGGATGTGTTCGTTCCCGATTCGGGCGAAATTTTGCCGCCGGGCGTTTTTGGCGGGCTCTACCTCACGTCGGCGCATGGACCGTTGCTGTTTTCAGCGACCTTCCTTGGCGTCATGCAGCGCGCTTATTCATATACGCTCGATTACCTGACCGGTGGCGCGGACGGCGCCCCCGCGAAAGGGGCGGTCGGGCCGGTGATGGGCAATTCCATCGCCGACATGTTGTTCAAAGTCGAAGCCGCGCGGGCGCTTTATCTGCGATCCGTTTCCGAAGCCAAGCTGGAGCCCACGCACGAAATCCGTCAAAGGGCGCGGGCCGCGCATGTCATGGTGCAGCGTAGTGTCGTCGAGGTGACGCAGGAAGCCATCCGGGTTTGTGGCGGTCGCGCCTTGCTCAAACAGTTCCCGCTCGAACGGTTTCTGCGCGACGCGCAGGCCGCCTCCGTCATGCGGCCATGGACGCGCGAAATCGCAACCGAAGCGGCCTGGGAAAGCGCCTTGAAACACGCGCGGACCAGAAATGGAATGGGCGACTAACCGACGCCAATCCCGTGAACTTGGCTGGCAACAAAATCAGCGCGGACTCCAGAGCCGCGCCGTCACGCAGCATCGGGGCGATTTTCAGACAAGGTTAAGGCCCATGCCGAACACGCTCTAGATCGAGTAGTCCATGCTTTCGAATTTGCCGCCTTGGGTTTCCAGGCCTGCCTTCTTCCAGGCGTCCAGGCCACCCGTCAGGCTATAGACGTTGGCGCGCCCGAACTGAACCAGTTGTTTTTGCGCCGCCGCCGAACGTTTGCCGATGGCGCACATGACCACGATGCGCTTGTCCGCGATGGCGGGAAAGAGCTCCGGGTCGAGGAAGGAGAGCGGCAGCAGGAACGAGCCGGGCACATTTTCGTATTCGTACTCGTGCGTTTCGCGGACATCGACCAGCATCGCTTCGCCGGATTCCATCCACGCGTTGGCGGATTTGGCGTCAACCTCGGGTAAATCGTCCCCCGTCATGACGGGGTGTCCTCGCCCAGGCCTTCAAACAAGGGGGTGGAGAGATAGCGTTCAGCAAAAGAGGGCAAGATGGCGACAATCACTTTACCTTTGAATTCTGCGCGCTGCCCCAGTTCAATCGCGGCCGCCAGCGCGGCCCCGGCGGAGACGCCCACGGGAAGCCCTTCGAGGCGCGCCGCCTGGCGGGCGACCTGAAACGCGGTTTCGTTGGAGATGGTGATAATTTCGTCGATGAGGTTGGTTTTCAACACATGGGGAACGAAGCCCGCGCCGATACCCTGAATTTTGTGTTGCCCGGGGACGCCGCCGGACAGGACGGCGCTGTCTTCGGGCTCCACCGCGACCATTTTGAGGTCCGGATTGCGAGGTTTCAGCGCCTCGGCGATTCCGGTCAGGGTACCGCCGGTGCCGACGCCACTGACGACAACATCGACCTTGCCGTCGCAGTCGCGCCAGATTTCTTCGCCAGTGGCGCTGCGGTGCACCGCCGGGTTGGCCGGGTTTTCGAACTGCTGCAGGATGATCGCGTCCTCCAGTTCAGCGACCAGTTGTTCGGCCCGCCGCACTGCGCCGGTCATGCCCTGTGCGCTCGGCGTCCGTTCAATCTCGGCGCCCAATAACGCCATCATCTTGAGGTGATCCGCCGTCATGCTTTCCGGCATGGTCAGGATCAGACGGTATCCCTTGGCCGCGCAGACGAAGGCGAGCGCCAGACCGGTGTTGCCCGATGTCGGTTCGACCACCACCGTATTGGGGCCAATCCGCCCGGCGGCCTCGGCAGCCTGGATCATGGCCAACCCGACCCGGTCCTTGACCGAGGACAAGGGGTTGAAGAACTCGCACTTGCCCAGAATTTGCGCCTTGGCGCCGGTCTCGACGGCAAGTCGGGACAGCCGCACCAAAGGCGTGGCGCCAATAGTCTCGACAATGCTGCCATAGACCCGGCCATGGCTTCTGATTTCGGATTCGAGCTTCACATCGTTGTGTTTCGTCATGGGCTTTTCAACGTTCTTTGGTGTTTCTACTCTGCCGCTGTGTCCTGATCGAGACATTCATAACATTGAATTTCTCGTGAATTAGCACACCAACCTATTAAAACGCGTGTGATTCAGATACTGCCTTCCGTCCCATTGATGGGACGAACTTCAGAATCATCACACGAGTGACTCCAGCCCGTACACGTCGATCGCGGCTTGTTCGGTGACGCGCCCGCAGCGCACATCGTCGCGCACGGCGTCGCGGTCGCGGTCCC
>JABJJH010000637.1 GCA_018660965.1 Rhodospirillaceae bacterium
GCCGTCGCCGGTCGCGATATTACCCGCGACCACCTGGGCGTAGTTGCTCAACCGCTTGACGCCTTCAACTGTGTTGATCACGCCATCGGAGTGCCCGTGCGCGGTGTCGATGACGATCACGTCGCACCCGGCGTCCAGCAAGGCTTCCGCCCGTTCCAACCCTTCCGCGCCGACGCCGACGGCGGCGGCCACGCGCAGGCTGCCGTTTTCATCCTTGCACGCGGTCGGGTGACGTTGCGCCTTGTCGATATCCTTTACCGTAATAAGTCCGACGCAATGCCGGTCGTTATCGACCACCACCAGCTTTTCAATCTTGTGCTTGTGCAGCAAACGCTTCGCTTCATCCTTGTCGACGCCTTCCTTGACCGTCACCAGACCGCGCCGGGTCATCAATTCACGCACCGGTTGGGCGGGATCAGTGGCGAATCGCACGTCGCGATGCGTCAGGATGCCGATCAGCCTGCCGCTGCGCTTGGCGACCACGGGAATGCCGGAAATGCTGTTCTCCTCCATCAGGGCGAGCGCATCGGAGAGGGTTTTTTCCGGCGTGATCGTGATGGGGTTTATCACCATCCCCGATTCAAAACGTTTCACGCGGCGCACTTCGGTCGCCTGACGCGCGACAGTCATGTTCTTGTGCACGACGCCAATGCCGCCCGCCTGCGCCAGGGCGATGGCCAGGTTGCTTTCGGTCACCGTATCCATCGCGGAGGAAATGATCGGGATGCCGAGTTCGATCTTCTTGGTCAGGAAGGTCCGCGTGCTGGCGTCCTTGGGCAGGGTGCTTGACCGCGCAGGAACCAGAAGAACATCATCGAACGTCAAGGCTTCACGAATTTGCATAATCGGGCTCCCATGCAAGAACATCTTTCAGTTCGGGCCCATAATACAAATGAAATGCACAAAGCCAACCCCTGAATGGATTATTCAGGCCGATTTTGCATCAAGGAAGTAATTTTTATGGGAAATTTTGCTTATTTTGCGCCCGTCGCCATTGGGAATGGCGTTAATCTTCCAATTCGGACTCGGATTTCAAGACCGCCGCGCCGTGAAATCCTGTCGCCACGACGTACAATTCCGCCGATTCCTTGCGGCTGGCTTCCGGCTTGGCGTGGATAACCTTGTCGAAATTGCCGCGCAGAAGGGTCAGCAGCGTCTTTTCGGTCCCGCCCTGCAACACCTTGGCGACGAAGGCGCCGCCCGGCGCCAGCACGGTGGCGGCGAAATCAAACGCGATTTCCGCCAGCGCCACGATTTTTAGATGATCCGTTCCCGCATGGCCCGACGACGACGCCGCCATATCGGACAGCACCAAATCCGCCGCGCCGCCAAGTTCGCGTTTCAAACGGTCGGGCGCGTCCGGCTCGAGAAAATCACCCTCAATGAAGATCGCGCCTTCAATGGAGTCGATGGGCAACAAATCGATGCCGACGATTACGCCATTCGGACCCACAATATCGGCCGAAACCTGGGACCACCCCCCCGGCGCCGCGCCCAGATCGACCACCCGCGCGCCCGGCTTCAACAAGTTGAACCGTTGGTCCAGCTCCATCAATTTAAAGGCCGCGCGGCTGCGCAATCCCCGACGCCGCGCTTCGCTGACGAAAGGATCGTTCAATTGTCGTTGCAGCCAGCGTTGTTGCGAATTGGTGCGGCCCTTCTTGCGTTTCAGCCGCACCGTGGGCGTGCGTTGCACCGAAACATGGATGCTCGCTCCCTTACCGGCGCCGGATTTGCCGGAACCGTCTTTGCCAGACCCTCTCCCCGCGCCGCCGCGTCGTCGGCTCGTCATCGCTCCCTCCCTTGAGGCCGCGTCCCCTGCGGTCGCCCCCTTTGAGGCCCCCGTACTTCCGCTTCCGCATCACGGATCAGGTTCAGCAAAAGGCCCTCGCGCAGGCCCCGGTCGGCGACACGCAACTGGCCAATGGGCCAGCGACGACAGATCGCCTCCAGAATAGCGCAGCCCGCCACCACCAGATCAGCGCGTTCGGCGCCAATGCACGGATGCGCCGCACGGTCCGCACAGTCCTGGCCCCGCAACCGGTCGCTCATCACGCGAATATCGTCGAAATCCAGATAGGCGCCATCAACGACGGCGCGGTCATAGCGCGCTA
>JABJJH010000641.1 GCA_018660965.1 Rhodospirillaceae bacterium
CAGGTCAATGTCTGGCGCCCGATCAGCGGCCCGGTGAAACGGTCGCCCCTCGCGCTCGCCGATGCGTCCAGCGTGGCCCCGGATGAGTTGATCGCGACCGACCAGCGGTTCCCCGACCGGGTCGGCGAAATTTACAACGTCGCGCACGCCGACACCCAGCGCTGGTATTACGCGCCGGAAATGACGCGCGACGAAGTGCTCTTCATTAAAGGATGGGACAGCATCGACGACGGACGCGCCCGATTTTCCCCACACGGCGCCTTCGCGCTGCGGGATTCCGACACCGCGCCGCCGCGCGAAAGCATCGAGGTCCGCACCCTCGTCGTCATCGAATAACACCCCCCAAATAACCCCAACCAATAACCACGAAAAACGGGAGACAGAACATGCTGAAATTCTATTACAACACGGGGCCAAACCCGACCAAGGTGGCTCTTTTCCTAGAAGAATCCGGACTGAAATTCGAAGCCATCCCCGTGGACACCCGCAAGGGCGATCAGTTCACGCCGGAATATCTGGCGATCAACCCGAACGCCAAGGCGCCGAGCCTTGTCGATGGCGACGTGACCGTCTTCGACTCCAACGCGATCCTGCTGTATCTGGCCGAAAAGACGGGGACGTTCCTGCCCCCCGATACGCCCGTCAATCGCGGACAATTATTGTCATGGCTTATGTTCGTCGCCAGCGGCGTCGGCCCCTATGCCGGCCAGTCTGTGCATTTTCAGGTCCACGCGCCCGAAAAGGCGCCCTACGCGGTCAATCGTTACCGGTTCGAAGCGCAACGCCATTTCGCCATCCTCGACGCCAAACTGGCGGAGAACAAATATGTGCTGGGCGATGACTACACCATCGTCGATATGGCGGCCTGGGGATGGGCGCGCCTGATCCCGCGCGTGCTGGACGACGCGGCCTGGAACGACTTGCCGAATCTGAAACGGTTGATCGACGAAATTGACGCCAGACCCGCCGCCAAACGCGCCCTTGCGCTATTGGCCGGTCACGATTTCAAAACCGCAATGGACGCGGAGGCGCACCGCCACATGTTCCCGTCGAACGTCGCGCGGGGATGACGACGGCCCGACCCTGATCGGCAATAATTTTCGTTATTTCTCTTTTTTTTCGCACTTATTCGCATCCCTATGGTTATTATAGGATGCATAAGCTCGCATTTCAGGGAGATTAAAATGAGCGCATCGGATCATCTAGGCGCCTATGCGGGCGGTTGGGGAACGGGGTCGGCGGATGGTATTTTGGGCGCGGCGTCGAGTTCTTTCGTTTTCGACGACCCCAATGCCGGAAAAATCGCCAAGGCCGATTTCGCGGCGTACTTCGCCGGGCTGAAGAATTTGGTCGATTCCATTCGCGGCGCCAATTACGACGGTCCCTTCATGGATTTATCCGAAGTGGTGACCAAGGAAGAGGACGGCGTATTGACGGCATGGTGTTGGTGGGCGGTGCCGGGCACCGAAATCCAAGGCAGCGGGTTGATCAAGGTTCGCGATGACGGCGTCGTATCCGAACGGATCTCGTATTATTCCAAATTACCCGGCTGAGGTCCGTACGGTCTAACCCGCCGTGATCAACGACGCGGCGAGATGGCCCGCCAACACCCTGGCGGCGGGCGCATCCGCTTCGCTGTAAAACTTCGCCTCATGCAACAGGTTCATCGTACCGATGGTGCGCCCGTGCAGACGAACCGGCGTGTTCAGGATCGACTCGCAACCAAGCCCGAAGATAATTTCGTAATCGACGAAATGGGCCCGGATATCGTCGGCGTCATACCCGATGTAGGAATGGCCCTCCTCCAGAACATGGCGCCCCCACCACGTATCGCGTTTGCCTTTGGCGACGCCCGGCGGATAGGCGCCGGGATTGCTGGAATAAATGCGCTGAACCTGCATCGCGGGCGCATCGAAGGCCATGACGGTGAACAATCGATGGCCGATGAGGTCGTCCGCCGCCGCGCTGACAAGGGAATAGACAGCCTCGGCCCCCGCCGCGTCCGCCACCTTGGCCGCAAGGGCGGTCGCCACGTCCGGAAAATCGCTCGAATTAAGCGTCATGATGTTGATCCAGCTCCGGTGTTACAACGGTTCCGCCGGGTCGGGGTCCGGGGCGTCCATTCGGCCATCGACGCTAACCCCTTCGGCCATCATCCCGGCGATTTGCGTTTGCGAATACCCGGCCTCGCGCAGAATTTCCACGCTATGCTCGCCCAACGCCGCCGGCAACCGGTGAATCTCGGGCGGCGTCCTGGAAAACTTCATCGGCGGCGCCGGCAGTTTGATGCGGCCTTCGCTCGGGTGGTCGAAGGTTTGGAAAAACCCAACCGCACGCATATGCGGGTCCTCCTCCAAACCGCCAAGCGGCGTCACCTCGCCATGGGGAATGTCCGCCTCCTTCAGCGCGGCCAGAAGGTCCACCGTCTTCCAATCCTTCACCAACGCCGCAACCAACTCGTACAGTTCGCCAATTTTCTCGCTGCGAATCTTTGGGTCCATGACCCGCGGGTCATCCATCATGTCTTCGCGTTGCATGAAGGCGAAAAAGGCGCGCCATTGTTTCGTATTGTACGGCAGGGTGCAGACATAGCCATCGGCCGTCGCGTAGGGACGCCGGTATTCGACCAGGGACCGTTCATACCCAGCCGGACCAAGCGGAGGTTCAAAGGTTTGACCGGCGTGATGTTCGATCAAGTTGAAGCCAACCATGGATTCGTACATCGGGACTTCCACCAACTGCCCCTCGCCGCTGCGTTCCCGGCTGAACAGGGCCGCCAGGGTGGAATGCGCCGCCACCTGAGAACAAATTTTGTCGCAAATGGACGCATTCACGAATTTCGGCGGCCCCTCGCGCCCGCCCTGCATGGCGGCCATGCCGGACACGCCCTGAATGACGTCGTCATAGGCGGGGCGCGCGGCGTACGGCCCCGACTGGCCAAATCCAACCAACGCAACATAAACAATCTTAGGGTTCACAGCGCGGCAATCGTCATAACCAAGGCCCAAACGATCCATCGCGGCGGGACGAATGGAACAGATCACCGCGTCCATGGTCTCCACCAATTTAAGAAACGCGGCCCGGCCCTCCTTGGCCTTCAAATCCAGGACAATACTTCGCTTGTTGCGGTTCGCCATTAAAAAGAAATGTCCCATTCCTTCATGCCGGAATGGAGAAATGCCGCGCGTGATATCGCCTTCG
>JABJJH010000207.1 GCA_018660965.1 Rhodospirillaceae bacterium
TCGCCCAGGAGGATCGCCACCACCCGGGTTCCCACGATGACGCTGCCGCCGCCCAGCGCAATCAGCAAGTCCGCCCCCGCCGCGCGCGCCGCCGCGACGGCCGCCTCTACGGCGGGCCAGCTTGAATCCTTGTCCATGCCGTCGAATGCGCCCGCATAGAGCGGCCCCAGTTCATTCTGGATGCGGCCCAGCAAATCCGTCTTGCTGGCCACAGTCTTGCCGCAGATGACGAAGGCGCGTTTTGATTTCTGCCGCTTCACTTCGGATTCCAACTGGCCGAGCGCATTCTTCCCGGCATGCAGCCGCAGCGGAAACCCGACGGCGCGAAATGTGTGCGTGTCCAACGTCATGATTTCTTCCCCCTAACTCGTTTGCATATCGACGCCGAAAGTCACCAGAAACTTCGAGGTCATAATGTAAAATCCAATCGCGAGGTGAAGCTCCACCATGGCGCCGGGCGTCATGTGCCGCGCCACGGCGTTGAAGGTCGCGTCGGTCGGGCTATCGGTGCGCACCACTTCGTCGGTGAACCGCAACACATCTTTTTCAACCTCGGTGAATGCGGCTGAGTCCGCACCTGTTTCCAGCGCGTCGGTCTTTTCGTCGCTGACCCCGGCGGCCTTGCCGATGCGTTTATGGGCGACGACTTCGTATTCTGATCCGCACAGAATACCCGTCCGGGTGATGGCGATTTCGCGCAGTTGCGGGTCGAGTTCGCCCCGATAACGGATGGCGTGCCCCATTTTCACGTAGCGTTCGAAATGGGAGGGCGAATGCGCCAGCATCCGGAAGATGTTCTTGTGGTCCAGCTTGTCGAGCAAATCCCGCGCCCGGTCTGTCTTTGTCGCCGGATCGGCGTAGTCAATGCGCGCCATGGTCGTCTCCCCCAATTGTCATTTTTCCCGATGCAGACTCAAACGCTATCAGCCCCCCCGAACTTGCACAAGAAACCCGCTTGCACAAGAAACCCGCGCGACCTTGTCATCAACCGCGCGATCTTTCATCATCATGCGAATCGGGACGCATTCAAGCGAGAGGGATTTTTGATGATTGTTGGGTATATCGGCATTGGCGACATGGGCGGCCCCATGGCGCAAAATCTGTTGAAGGCCGGGTTCGACGTTGTGGTCCACGACCTGCAACAGGACAAGGTGGACGCGCTTGTCGCCGCTGGCGCGCGCGCCGGGGCCGGGCCCGCCGAAATCGCCGATGAAGCCGAAATCGTCATGGCGTGCCTGAACACCGTCGAGGCCAGTCATGCGGTCGCCAAGGCGGTCGCGGGCGGATCGGCGGTGCGCATCTTCATCGACCAGTCGACGACCGGGCCAACCACCGCGAAGGAACTGCGCCCCTATTTCAACGACACGAATATCCAGATGCTGGACGCCCCGGTCAGCGGCATGATCGCCAAGGCCGTGGACGGCACGTTGACCGTGATTACATCAGGGCCAAAAGACGCCTTCGAGACCGCCAGGCCGTTGTTCGACGCCATCGGCGAAAATGTCTTTCACATCAGCGAAATGCCCGGCGCCGGGCAGATGATGAAGGTGCTGAACAACTACATCAACAACGTCCAGGCGGTCGGCACCAGCGAGGGCATCACCATGGGCCTTAAATTCGGGCTCGATGCGCAGACGATGTTCGACATTCTCAACGTCAGCACCGGGCGCAATTCGCAGACCGAAGGCAAGCTGGCGGAAGCCGTCATCACCGGCGTCTTTTCCGGCGGCGCCAACATGAAAATCAGCCAGAAAGACATTCGTCTGGGTGTCGAGGAAGGCGAGCGCATGGGCGCGCAGACGAACGCCGGTCGCGCCGCCCAGGACGCCTACGACAACGCCGTCGCCAATGGCGGCGACAAGGAACGTTCCACCGCAATCCTGAAACACGTCGCCGCGAAAGCGGGCGTCACAGTCGAGAAATAGCCCATGCCTGACGATCTCGACGCCGCCGTTATCGCGCGGGAAACCCTGGCGGCGCAACTGTTTGACGCGCTGGCGGCGGACACGGCCGAATCCGGCGGTCCCGGCGTCACGCGCGCGTCCTATGGCGAAGGCGAGTCGCTGGCCCATGACCTGATCGCGACAACCGGCGCGAGCCTTGGTCTGGAAGTCGCGACCGACGCCGCCGCCAACACCTATGTCACCCTGGCGGGACGGGACCGCGCCGCCGCGCCGATCATCATCGGATCGCACCTCGATTCAGTCCACAACGGCGGCAATTTCGACGGGCTGGCGGGCGTCGTCGCGGGCATGGTCGCCCTCGCCGCCATGCGCGACGCAAGCTGGTGGCCCGACCGGGACA